>JBEITQ010000148.1:0-5406 GCA_040374835.1 Phycisphaeraceae bacterium
CCTCGGTGCTGTCGGCGCTCGCCGCGATGGCGATCGCCCTGTCGCTGATCGGCGTGCGCATGGCGGCCGACGGGGACCTCGAGCGCGCTCCTCGGCTCATCGGGACGTTCGAGGACATGGGGGCATCCGCGGGGAGGTCCTCCGGCGCGGTCGCCTGGACGCTTGCCGAGCGCGAGGTGAACAACCCGGCCGCGGTCGACCGCGCGGTCCACGAACGCCGCGCCGCGTCCGGGCCGGAACGCGGCCACTTCGCCCCGTCGCCGCACGCCGCGCCGGACGAGAGCGATCGGGCCGCCCGCGCCGTCGGCTTCGTCGGCGACGAGTCGGTGCTCGCGTGGCTCGTCGATGCACTCGACCGCTCGGACGGCCTCGTCGGCCCGTCGGGCGCCGCGTTCCGCGCCGCACCGGCCAGTGACGGGACGCCGCGGTGCATCGTGGGCCTCGTGGATGACGGCGCCATCGCCTGGAGCGCCGAGGCGCCCGGTGCCGGCCTTGTCTCGGTGCGGTCGGTCGATCCGCGCGCCGCCGCGCCGTTCGAGCCGCTGCCCTGGGACCGTTCGGTGTGGCGGCGCACGCACGCCGCGGACGACGACGGGCGCCGCGTCATGGCCGCGTTCGAGGTGCCGGAGCGCTTCCTCGAGCCGGATCCGTGGGCCTACCGGCGGTCATGTGCGCGCGCGATGCTTCCGGAGCACCTGCGCTGGGGCGGCCTTGCCGCGCTGCTCGCATTCGCCGGGACGTGGGCCTACCGCTGGCGCAACGCCGCCTCGCGCGTCGGGCGCAAGGCCGCGGGCGCGGCGGCCGACCTCGACCGATTCCTCACGGCGCCGCCCGAGGAGCGCTGAGCGCCGCGCCCCGGCGCACGCTCCCGATCACTCGTCCCCGACCGCCGCCACCGTGTAGTTGGGGCTTTCCTTGGTGATCTGGATGTCGTGCGGGTGGTTCTCGACGACGGTCGCGGCCGTCACGCGCACGAAGCGCGTGCGGAGGCGGAAGTCGTCGAGCGTCGCGCAGCCGCAGTAGCCCATCGCCGAGCGCAGGCCGCCCACCATCTGGTAGACGAACTCGCCGAGCCGCCCGCGATACGGCACGCGCCCCTCGACGCCCTCGGGCACGAACTTGCGCGTCTCCTTGATGCCGCCCTGGCCGTAGCGGTCCGCGGAGCCCAGGCTCATCGCGCCGGCGCTTCCCATGCCGCGGTAGGCCTTGAAGCGGCGCCCGCGGTGGATGACCAGCTCTCCCGGGCTCTCGTCGAGGCCGGCGAACAGGCTTCCGAGCATGACGGCGTTGGCGCCGGCGGCGATCGCCTTGGCGATGTCGCCCGAGAGCCGGATGCCCCCGTCGGCGATGACGGGCACCTGCCCGCGCACGCCATCCACCGCGTTCATGATCGCGGTGATCTGCGGCATGCCCACGCCGGTCACGACGCGCGTGGTGCAGATCGAGCCGGGCCCGATGCCCACCTTCACGGCGTCGGCGCCGGCGGCGACCAGGGCCCGCGCGCCGTCGGAGGTGCCCACGTTGCCGGCGATCACCTCGATCTTGAAGCGCTTCTTGATCTCGCTCACCGTGCGCAGCACGTTGAGGCTGTGCCCGTGCGCGGTGTCGACCGCGATCACGTCGACCTCGGCGGCCACCAGGCGCTCGACCCGGTCGAGCTGCATGATGCCGACCGCCGCACCCACGCGCAGCCTGCCGCGCGCGTCGCGGCAGGCCTGCGGATGGCGCGTCAGGTTGTCGATGTCGCGCATGGTGATCAGGCCGGCGAGGCACCCCTCGCGGTCCACCAGCAGGAGCTTCTCGACGCGGCCGCGGCTGAGGGCAGCCTCGGCGTCGGCCGGCGAGATGTCGGGCGGCGCGGTGACGAGCTTGTCCTTCGTCATCACCTCGTCGACCTTCGTCTCGGACGGGACGTCGACGAAGCGGATGTCGCGGCGCGTCAGGATGCCGCGCACGCGCGAGCGCCGGGTGCCGTCCTCGGTGACGGGGAAGCCGCTCACGCCGTGCTGCGCCATCAGCTGCTGTGCGCGCAGGACGGTGTCGGAGGGGCTCAGGATCACGGGGTCGGTGATGACGCCGTTCTCCGAGCGCTTGACCTTCTGCACCTCGAGCGCCTGGCGCTCGGCGGGCATGTTCTTGTGGATGATGCCGATGCCGCCCTCCTGCGCCAGGGCGATGGCCAGCGGCGCCTCGGTCACCGTGTCCATGGGTGCCGACACCAGCGGGATGTTCAAAGCGATGCCGCGCGTCAGCTGGCTGCGCGTGTCGGCTCCCTCGGGGGTCAGTTCGCTGTAGGCCGGAACGAGGAGGACGTCGTCGAAGGTGATCCCGTCCTGGACGATCTTGTGTTCCATCCGGGGAGTCTAGCGGCGCACGTGGGGTTCCTGATACGCTTCCGGGTCCCCCCGGACGCGGTTCCGGGCACGGTCCCGGCGCCCGGCGGCGCCCGGCGCGCCCGAGGCGCGCCGAACCCGGGACCGCCCTGCAACCGCCCCGCCCGCCCCTGCGGAGGTCACCCGACGTGTCAGGCCACGACGGCAAGCAGTTCCTCACCAGCCCGATCCAGCTCGCCGACCGCGGCACCAAGCCCGGCGAGGGCATGAAGGCCTGGACGCTCTGGCTCACCGCCATCATCAAGTTCGGCGGCAGCGACCTGATCGTCAAGAGCGACCTCAAGCCGCGCATCCGCCACCGCGGCATCCTGAAGGACATCGAGACCGACGTCGTCACGCAGGACCTGATGTTCCAGGTGGCGAAGGACGTCCTCGACGAGGGCCAGCAGGACGTGTTCTGCAAGAAGGGGTCGATGGACTTCGCCTACGACTTCGACGACAAGAACCGGTTCCGCGTGAACCTGTTCATGGCGCGCGGCAAGCCGGCGGTGGCGGCCCGACTGATCACCAGCAACATCAAGCGCTTCGAGGACCTGTACCTGCCGCCGATCCTCGGCGAGGTGGCCATGTCCGCGCAGGGCCTGGTCCTCTTCTCCGGCGTCACCGGCAGCGGCAAGAGCACCTCGATCGCCTCGATGCTGCAGTACGTCAACGAGCGCAAGAAGGTCCACATCGTCACGATCGAGGACCCGATCGAGTACATCTTCAAGGACGACAAGGCGACCATCAACCAGCGCGAGGTGGGCATCGACTGCGTCAACTTCAACGACGCGCTGCGCGCCCTGGTCCGCGAGAACCCCGACATCGCGCTGGTGGGCGAGATGCGCGACTATGAGACGTTCGAGGCCGCCGTGCGCGCCGCCGAGACCGGCCACATGGTGTTCGGCACCATCCACGCCTCGAGCGCCTGGCAGACCTTCGGCCGCATCTACGACCTCTTCCCGGTGAACGAGCGAGAGCAGATCCGCAAGCTGCTGGCCTACAACCTGCGCGCCATCATCTACCAGAAGCTGCTGCCGACGCTGCACCAGAACATCGCGCGCATCCCGGCGCTGGAGATCCTGATCAACACCCCGGCGGTGCAGAAGTACATCCTGGAGAGCCGCGAGGGCGAGCTGCTCGACGTCATCAAGACCCGCGACGCGGGGATGATCGACTACACCAGCTCGCTCGTCGAGCTGGTGGAGAAGGAGTACATCCACCAGAGCATCGCGCTCCAGTCGACCCCCAAGCCCGAGGAGCTGCGGATGCGCCTCAAGGGCATCTCCCAGGGCGCGTCGA
This sequence comes from Phycisphaeraceae bacterium, assembly GCA_040374835.1. GTDB lineage: Bacteria > Planctomycetota > Phycisphaerae > Phycisphaerales > SM1A02 > UBA966. Next base: position 3,675 of record JBEITQ010000148.1, read on the forward strand.
TGGTCGGCCGCTGACCCCCGCACGAGAAGGCACCCATGGCGCCCACGATCCTCGCCGAGACCCCGGTCCCGCTGTTCCTGATGAGCGTGGCGAAGCCGCTCGTCACCATCGCGGCGTTCGTCCCCTACGCCGCCGTCGTCTCGGGCAAGCTCGAGAAGGATGCCGCGTACTACAACCTCAAGCCCCAGAAGTGGGCGGCGACCTTCCTCGCGTTCGGCACGGCCGCGCTGCTCGCGTCCATCCTGATCCCGACGTGGTTCGCGGGCTTCCCGGCGATGGTGGCCCTCATGGTGGCGCCGTGCGCGTGGTACATGTCGTTCCGGAACAAGGCGCTCGCCGGCACGAAGGCCAAGCCCCTTTCGTTCCTGAACGTCGACTTCGCGAAGATGTCGGCCGAGCGCCGCGCGAAGGCCGCGCGCGCCGGCGCCACGCTGCGGTTCCAGGCGAAGGACCGCTCCGAGCACCCGGTGCCCGACCGCAAGGACCCGGCCTACGAGGCCTACTCGGCGCTCGAGCAGCTGGTGCTCGCGGCCTTCGACGGCCGCGCCGCCCGTGCCGAGATCGGCCTGTCCAAGCAGGGCGCGCAGGTGCAGCTGACGGTCGACACGATGAAGGTCCGCCGCGACCCGATCGCCGGCGACCTGGCGACCCGCACCGTGGACATGCTGAAGTCCTTCGCCGGGCTCGACCCCGCGGAGCGGCGCAAGATGCAGCGCGGCACGGTCGGCGTGCTGCGCGACGGCGAGCGCACCGTGCTGACGGTGACGTCCGTCGGCTCCATGCAGGGCGAGACCGTGCGCATCGACGTCGAGCGCGAGAAGCAGCTCACGATCCCCGCGGCGAAGCTGGGGATTTCCGAGCCGCAGGCGAAGCTCCTCGACGAGCACGTGCGCCCGGAGACGCGCGGCGTGGTGCTGGTGGGCTCGCGCCCGGGCCAGGGCCTGACCACCCTCTGCTACGCGCTGCTCGGCCGCCACGACTCGCTGATCACGAACATCAAGACGCTCGAGCGCAAGCACGAGCGCACCGTGGAGGGCGTCGAGCACGCCGACTTCGACTCGGCGAAGAGCGACTACGCCACGCAGCTGCAGACCATCGTGCGGCGCGGACCGGACATCGTGCTCGCCACCGAGGCGGCGGACGCGGCGTCGGCCAAGGTGATCTGCTCGCCGAACGCGAAGGACACGCTCTTCTACGTGGCCATGCCCTCCGACAGCGTGGTGGACGTGCTGGCCGCCTGGCTCAAGGCGAGCGGCGACCCGAAGGTGGCGTCGGAGCGGCTGAAGGCCTTCGTGGGCCAGCGCCTCGTGCGCCGGCTCTGCCAGACGTGCCGGGCGGCGTACGCGCCGAGCCCCGCCGAGGCCAAGATGCTCGCGATCCCGGCGGGCAAGCAGGTGCAGATCTACAAGCAGACGGGCAAGGTCCTCATCAAGGAGCAGCCTGCCGACTGCCCGTCGTGCCGCGCCGCGGGGTTCATGGGCGTGACGGCCGCCACCGAGGTGCTGCCCTTCGACGACCAGGCGCGCGCGCTGCTCGCCGCCGGGGACGTCAAGGGCGCCGTGATGCATGCGCGGCGCACGTTCAAGTCGCCGTCGGTGCAGGACGCCGCGCTCATCAAGGTGCGGGCCGGGGAGACGAGCTTCGACGAGGTCAAGCGCGTGTTCGCGCCGCCCGCGGCCGCGGCCGCCAAGCCCGCCGGCGCGGCGCCTGCGGCGGCCGCGGCCGCCAAGCC
>JBEITQ010000167.1:0-4759 GCA_040374835.1 Phycisphaeraceae bacterium
CCCGAAGAACGCGCCGATGTCCCACGCCTCGTGGCGGCCGGACTTGGCGAACGCCTTGACGCTCGCCTCGACCGCCTGCGCGTAGGGCGCGAGGCGGCGCAGCGCGTCGACCGGGTCCTTCTGGGTCGAGGCCTGCGCGAAGGTGGGCATGCTCCCGATGCGGAAGCCGCCGATCTTCTTGATGAGCTCGGCGATGCGGCCCGGCTCGCCGGCCGCGCCCGCCCCGGGGCGGACCAGGAGGTGCGTGTCGAAGCGGTCGATCGCCGCGAGGGAGCGCTTGACGTTCGCGGCCACGGAGTCGAAGCCCTCGACGGGGATCGATGCCAGCTCGACGGCCACCGCGGGCGCGCCCAGCTTGCTGGCGGCGAGTCCCAGCCGCTCGACGCGCGCGATGCAGTCCTGGGGCGACTTCTCGAAGTCGAGCACGCGCTCCTCGACCAGCACCAGGATGGGGCAGCGCGCACGGTCGGCGCGGTCGCGCAGCAGCTCGAGGTCCTTGACCGCCATCCCCTTCAGGAAGGGCGCGTGCACGTTCAGCCCCTTGATGCCCAGGTGCTCGGCGACGAAGTCGGGGACCTCGATCGGCTTCAGCGGCCCGCGGTCGCGGAGCTTGACGTGCTGGAGGGACCGGGTCGTGATCGTGAGCAGCATGGCGCGGGGAACTCCGGGAACGGCGGCGGACCGGATGCTACCTGCCGGGCTATCATCCCCCCCTCCCACAGGAGACGAACGAGATGCCGACCCCCGCCAACTGCCGCTTCAGCGAGACGCACGAGTGGTTCCGCCCCGAGCCCGACGGCACCGTGACCATGGGGATCACCCAGCACGCCGCCGACGCCCTCACGGACATCACCTTCGTGCAGATGAAGCCGGCCGGGTCGTCGGTCACCGCGGGCGGCAGCGTCGGCGAGGTGGAGAGCGTCAAGACCAGCAGCGAGATCTACGTTCCCGTCGGCGCGACGGTCGCCGCCGTGAACGACGCCGCGCACAAGGACCCGTCGCTCCTCAACTCCGACCCGTACGGGAAGGGCTGGCTGGTGCGGCTCTCCGGATGCGACCTCTCGAAGGCCACGGGCCTGATGGACGCGGCCGGGTACGACCGCGCCAATGGCCACTGAGGCCGCCTTCGTCCGCGCCCGCGGCGTCCGGAAGACCTACCGCACGGGAGCGCGCGCCGTCGAGGCGCTGCGCGGCGCCGACCTGGAGATCGCGGAACCCGGCTTCTACGCCATCATGGGGTCGTCCGGCAGCGGCAAGAGCACCCTGCTCCACCTGCTCGCGGGGCTCGACCGCGCCGACTCGGGCGAGATCGAGGTGTCCGGCGCGCGCGTCGACCGGATGGACGAGCGCGCGCTCACGGTGCACCGCCGCACGCGGATCGGCATCGTCTTCCAGCAGTACAACCTGCTTCCCACGCTCACCGCGCTCGAGAACGCGATGCTGCCCGGGGTGCTCGACGGCCGCCCGCGCGCCGGGCTCGAGTCCCGGGCGCACGAGCTGCTCGGGATGCTGGGCATCGCCGAGCGCGCCGCGCACCGGCCGGAGGCGCTCTCCGGCGGCGAGCAGCAGCGCGTCGCCATCGCGCGGGCGCTCCTCTTCGAGCCGCCGGTGCTCTTCGCCGACGAGCCGACGGGCGCCCTCGACAGCGCCAACAGCGAGCGCATGTGGAAGATGCTCGACGGGCTGGCGCGCGAGCGGCGAATGGTGGTCCTGATGGTCACGCACGAGCCGGCCGCGGCGGCGCACTGCCGCCATGTCTTCGTGATCCGCGACGGCGTCGTCGCGGGCGGCTTCGACACGAGAGGAATGGATGCGGGCGACCTGGTGGTTCGCGCTGCAGGGACTGGCGGCGCGGCGCGGTAGGACCGTGCTGCTGGCCCTGGCGGTGATGCTCGCGAGCGCGCTCGTGACGGCTGTCGCATGCGGCCTGGAGAGCGCGCGCGGCAACGCCGAGGCGAGCCTGCGCCGCGCGATCGGCGCCACCGACGCGCGGCTCGTCAACCGCTTCGGCGCGCCGTTCGCGGCGAGCGAGGCCGAGCGGGTGCGCGCGCTGCCCGGGGTGGACGCGGTGGGGATCAGCCTGGCCGGGTCGCTGAGCCTGGTGCGCGCGGACGGGGCGCTCGATGCCGACGGCCGCCCGCGACGCGTGGTGGCGCAGGCGCGCGGGCTCGAGTCGGGCGGCGACCCGCGCTTCCGCATGCAGGAGATGCGCGAGGGCCGCCTGCCGGAACGCGCGGGCGAGATCGCCATCGACCCGATGACCGCGAAGGCCCTCGACTGCGGCATGGGCGCGAGGCTCGAGGTGCAGCGGTTCGGCGAGCCGATCGCGCTCGAGGTCACCGGCATCATCGACCGGGCCACGCTCGGCGCGCTGCAGCGGCCCTACGTGGTGGTGGAGCGCGCGACGCTCGTCGAGGCAAGCGGCAGCGACGATGCCTCGACCGTGCTGGTGGCGCTCGAGGACGGGACGCCGGTGCTCGAGTGGGTGGCGACGCACGCGCCCGCGTTCGAGGAGCCCCTGGCGCTGGAGCCGAGCGAGCTCTTCACCACCGGCTTCGACCGGCAGGTGAAGGCGATGCGCCTGGGATTCGTGCTGGTGAGCCTCGTGGCGTTCATGAGCTGCGCGTTCATCGTGGGGACGGGCATGACCACCGCGGTCGCCGAGCAGCAGAAGGAGCTGGCGATCGCGCGATGCGTGGGCGCAAGCCGCGTGCAGGTCTTCATGAGCCAGGTGTGGGCGGGCGCGGCGCTCTGCGGCGTGTCCGGCGCGGCCGGCGTGCCGGTGGGCATCGGGCTCGCGGCCGCGCTTCGGTGGTGGTTCCGCGACTTCCTCTCGGACGGCTTCTTCCTGAGCGGCTGGGGCGTGGGGCTGTCCCTTGCCGGAAGCCTGGTGGCCGGCGTCGCCGGTGCGCTGTGGCCGGCGTGGCAGGCGTCGCGCACGAGCCCGCTGGCGGCGCTCGCCCCGCAGGTACGCGCGCCGCGGCTCTCGGGCGTGGCGTGGCTTGCGGTCGCGGGCGTTGGGTGCATCCTGGCGCAGGTGGCGCTCCTCTTCGCGGTGCCCGGGGTCGAGGCACGGTTCTGGAGCTACGCCACCGTCGGGCTGCCCCTGATCCACGCGGGGTGGTTCATGCTTGCCGTGCCCGTGCTGTGGATCGTGGCGCAGCCGGCGGCGCCGGCCCTCGAGCGCGTCCTCGCGATCCCACGCGGGCTGCTCTCGGGCGCGGTGCGGCAGGCGCCGTTCCGGCTCGGCTTCACCGCCGGTGCGCTGATGGTCGGCGTCTCCATCCTCACCAGCACGTGGACCAACGGCACCGCGGTCGTCGGGGACATCCGCGAGCGCGTGCGGTTCTCCGACGGCTTCGTCTTCAAGACCAACGGCATGACCGTGGCCGAGCAGGAGCGCATCAAGGCGATCCCCGGCATCGAGCGCACCGTGCCCATCGGCTACCTGCCGCTCCAGGTGATCGGCGAGACGGTCTTCGGCGTCGAGGGGATCGCGACGCCCAACGTCGTGTGCATCGGCTTCCCGCCGCGGCAGTTCCTGGAGCTGAACCGGCTCGACTGGATCGCGGGCTCGCCCGAGGAGGCGCTGCCGCGGCTCGAGGCCGGCGACGGCGTGCTGGTGGCGAAGGAATTCCTGGTGGCCCGCGGCAAGAAGCCCGGCGACCGCATCCGCCTCGGCGGCGGCAAGACCGAGAAGGACTACGAGATCGTCGGCGTGGTGGGCGCGGCGGGGCTCGACGTCGCCGTGCAGTTCTTCGGCATCCGCAGCGTCTACACCGAGAACGCGGTGAGCTGCGTCTTCATGGACTTCGAGGAGGTGGCGCGCAGCTTCGGCGGCCGCGACGCCTTCATCCTGCAGGTCGACATGCCGGAAGGCAGCGGCGCGGAGGAAGACCGGCGCCTCGGCGACGCGGTGACCGATGCCGTGCCGGGCGCGGTGTTCGCGAGCGGACGCGCGATCCGCGAGGCGATCATGCAGGTCGGCGACCGGATCCTCGCGATCACGAGCTCGATCGCCTTCGCGGCGCTCGCCCTCGCCTGCTTCGGCGTCGGCAACGTGGTCGCGGCGAACATCGGTGCGCGGCGCTTCGAGTACGGCGTGCTGCGCGCCACCGGCGCGACGCCGGGGCTCCTCGTGCGGCTGGTGCTTGCCGAGGTGGTCCTGCTGACGCTCGCCGGCGCCATCGTCGGCACCGGGCTCGGGCTGCACCTGGCGCGCATGGGCGTCCTGTGGCACCAGTACCTCGGCGGCCAGGAGATCGGCTTCAGCCCGCCGGTCGGCCCGATCGCCATCGGCTGGGCGGTGCTCCTCGTGATGACCGTCGCGAGCGCGGCCCCGGCGGTGCGGGCGCTGGCGCGGCGGTCGGTGCGCGAACTGGTGGCGTAGGCGACCGCTCCGGGGACAATGCGGCTCCATGCCCCCCGGCCCGTTCAAGCTCCACAGCCCGTTCCGGCCCATGGGCGACCAGCCCGAGGCGATCGAGCAGCTGGCGGCGGGGCTTGCGCGCGGGGAGCGGCACCAGACGCTGCTCGGCGCGACCGGCACCGGCAAGACGTTCACCATCGCCAACGTCATCGAGCGCACGCAGAAGCCGACGCTCCTCATCAGCCACAACAAGACGCTCGCGGCGCAGCTCTACGAGGAGATGAAGGCGCTCTTCCCCGAGAACGCCGTCTGCTACTTCGTCAGCTACTACGACTACTACCAGCCCGAGGCGTACATCCCGCAGCGGGACATCTACATCGAGAAGGACGC
>JBEITQ010000229.1:0-2708 GCA_040374835.1 Phycisphaeraceae bacterium
AAGCGGTCGCACGCGGCACGCGCCACGCGCGCGGCCTGCACGTTGAGCTCGTAGGTCCAGCCGACCATCTCCTGGTCGAACTCGGCGGCGACGAGCTTGTTGGAGCCGAACGAGTCGGTCTCCACCACGTCGGCCCCGGCGGCGAGGAACCCCTCGTGGATCCGCTGGATGAGGTCCGGGCGGCTGCGCACCAGGATGTCCGTGCAGTTCTCGCGACCGAGGTAGTCCTCCGGCCGGCAGTCGGCGCAGGCGTGGATGCTCGTCCCCATCGCGCCGTCAAAGACGACCACTCCGGAGTCGAGTGCCTTCAGGAACGGGCTGCGCATGCGAGGAACGGTACCTTCGGCGCAACTGTCAATCAACCGTTCATCCGGATGAACGGATGGATTAGACCGCACGCCGCGACGTCCCTCTGTTACCGGACTTCCATGCACCTCCGCGGCTCGACGGGGGCGCAGTGCGACACCATTGACGAACCCAAGCGTTTGTCAACGACGGTACCATTCCCTCCCCCAATGCCGCGCCCCGCGCACATCCGCATCGAGACGACGAAGGCGTGGGAGGCCATCCTCTCGCCCGTGCGGCGCGAGATCGTCGACGCGATGCAGAAGCTCGGCCCGTGCTCGATCGCGGACGTGGCGCGCGACACCGGCCGCCCGGCCGACGGGCTGTACCGGCACGTCTCGATCCTCGTGAGGAGCGGCTTCCTCCTCGAGACGGGCACCCGGGCGGGGCGCCGCAACGCCGAGCGCCTCTACGACGCCGCGGCCGACGACTTCCTGGCCCCGCGCGTCCGACGCGACGCGACCGCCGCCGAACGCGATTCGGTCGTCCGCACCGCCGAGTCGCTCGCGAAGTCGTCCGTGCGCGCCATCCGGAATTCGGCCGCCGCCGGGCGCATCCATTGCGAGCCGGGCTCGCGCAACTTCACCCTGATGCACATGACGTCGTGGCTCACGCCGGAGCGCTTCGACGAGCTGCGCACGCTCGTCCTCCGCATGGGGCGGCTGCTCGAGCGCGGGCGGAAGGACCAGGAGGGCGAGCCCTACGAGGTCTTCGCCCTGGCGGCGCCGGTGACGCGCCGGCCCGGGCCCGCGAAGGCCGCACGACCCGCGCCCCGCGCACGGAAGGCACGCCGATGAGGACCCCTGCCCTGTCGTTCCTCGGCCTGGCGGCCGCGATCGCCGCGCTCCTCGCCTGCGTGCGCGGCGATGCCGTGCGCACGCGCGCAGGCGCCGCCGCGCCCGCCGACCCCGCCGCACGCGCCCGCAACGCCGAGACCTTCGACGCGATGTGGTCGATCGTGCGCGACTCGCACTGGGACCCGGCGGCGGTCGGCCCGCCCTGGGATGCGGTGCGCGAGGAGTTCCGCCCCAAGGCCGAGGCCGCTCCGGACGTCGACGCGCTGCGCGCCGTCCTCTCGGACGCGCTCGCGCGCCTCGGCCAGAGCCACTTCTCGATCATCCCCGGCGAGCTCTCCTCCGCGTCGCCCGACGCCCCCGCCATGCGGGACGGCCAGTCGGGCGTCACCCTGTCGTTCCTGCCCGTGGCCTCGGGCTCCGGCTTCGACGCGGTCGCGGTGGCGGTCGAGCCGGGATCCGCGGGCGAGGCCGCGGGACTGGAGCCCGGCATGCGCGTCATGTCGATCGACGGACGGACCCCGGGGGCGCGGGTCCCCATGGGCGACGGGCTCGAGCGATACGAGCGCGCCGTGATGGCGGGGGCGATGGTCTCGGGAGAGCCGGGGGAGACGCGCGCCTGGCTCGTCGAGGACATGGATGCCCGGACGCGCGAGCTGCGCGTCACCTACGCGCTCGACGAACGCCCGCGCAGCAAGTTCGGCACGCTGCCCGCGATGCCCACCGAGCTCACGTGGCGCCACCTCGACGAGACCGAGCGCGAGCGCTGGGGCGCCGGCGACCACGAGATCGGGCTGGTCTCCTTCAACATCTGGCTCATCCCGGTGATGAAGCCCTTCGACCGCGCGATGGACGTGCTGCGCTCGGCGGACGGCATCGTGCTGGACCTGCGCGGGAACCCCGGGGGCATCGGCGCGATGTCCATGGGGATCGCCGGCCACTTCACGTCGCAGCCGGAGAACCTGGGAGAGATGCGCACCCGGGACACGCGCCTGCGGTTCGTCACCAACCCGCGCCGAACGGACTCCGAGGGCCGGCCCGTGGAGCCGTATGCCGGGCCCCTCGCGATCCTGGTCGACGAGCGCAGCGCGAGCACCACCGAGATCTTCGCCGGCGGCCTGCAGCACCTCGGCCGCGCGCGGATCTTCGGCACGCGCACCGCGGGCGCGGCGCTCCCGGCGGCCATGACGCCGCTCCCGAACGGCGACGTCTTCCTGCATGCCTTCGCCGACTACCGGCTCCCGGACGGCACCGCACTCGAGGCCTCCGGCGTGAAGCCGGACAACGACCGTCCGTACGGCCGCGCCGACTACGCGCGCGAGGGCGACCCCGCGCTCGCCGATGCCGTGCGCTGGATCGCCTCGCAGCGCAGGACCACGCGCACCCACGAACCTCACGACCGCAACGATCACCAGGAACAACCATGAAGCACCTCAGCCGCGCCATCGCCGCCCTCGTCGCCTCCACGCTCGCCCTCAACGCCGCGCAGGCACAGGCCCCCGCCGCCCCGGCGAAGCCCGCGGTGCCGCCCGCGGCCCCTGCCGCGCCGGCTGCCGCGCCCGCCGCACC
>JBEITQ010000160.1:0-4888 GCA_040374835.1 Phycisphaeraceae bacterium
CGGGCCGACCTTCACGCCGGTGATGACGCGTGCCACGTAGCGCGGGCAGGCGGCCGGGTCGTGGTTGCGCACGGTGACCGCCTTCGCGGCGGGCCCGCCCGCGGCGCGCGGCGCGGCGGCCGGCGGCTTCAGCCGGCGACCGCTCATGGCGCACAGCTCGCGCGCAAGGCCCACGTGGCAGAGGCAGTCGCCGCGGTTCGAGGTGGTCTCGATCTCCTGCCACGGCTCGCCGTTGTCGGCGACGTCGCCGCCGTCGAAGTTGAGGCCCGCGGCGGTCAGCAGCGTCGCCTGCTCCTCGGCGGACGCGGGGCGGTCGAGGTAGTCGTTCAGCCAGGTGACGCTCGTGCGCATGCGGGAGGGCGAAGGGTAGCATCGGGCCCTCCCAGTGACGGACTTCGCCGGACTGCGTTTCCCGATGCGTTCGCGCCTCGCGCGTGCGGCGCGCCGCGCGGCGGCGGCCGCGCTCCTCGCGCTTGCCGCGTGCACCGCGCCCGGGCCGGCGCCTGACGACCGCGTGGGCACGCTGGACGGCGAGCCCGCGCCCGCCGTGAGCCCGGCGCTCGCCGACGAGCGTTTCCCGGCCGACTTCTCGATCGACGCGACGGTGCTCCTGGGGCGCAAGGCGCCGCCCGTGCTTGCCGTGCAGGACCGGCAGTCGAAGTACATCGTGCTGCCGGACGGCTCGCTGCACGCGGACCTGAGCCCGTTCATCGACGTGTCGACGCGTCCCGGCCGCTCCCGCTGGCTCTACGACGACCAGATGCAGTACCTCTGGGCGACCTGCGGCGACCTCGGCTTCGGCGACGAGTCGCGCGCCAACGGGCCGGCCAACCCGGACACGCTGCGCCCGGCGGTGGGCGAGCGCCTGGCGATCCTCACGATCCGCGCCGGCGGGCGGACATGGTCCTTCGTCCGGCGTGCCATCGGCGAGGAACCGATGGATGCGGCGATGGCACGGATGGTGCGGACGCTCGCGATCCTCGCGTGGCTTCCCGACCTGCGTCCCGACGAAGTGCTCCCCGAGCGCTACGACTTCGGCCCCGACCCGTACGCGGTCTACCGCGAGATCCGCGCGCGCTCGCCGCGGGGAGCTCGGCCGTGACCGCAAGGCGGACCGCCGTCCAGCTGGTGCGCGCGGTGGCGCTCGGCGCTGCGGCGGCGATCGCGCCCCTGGCGGCCGTGTCCTGCACCTCCGGCCCGATTCCGGTGCCGAACGACGCCGCCAGCCCGACGGGCGGGCTGGGGCTCGACCTCTGGACGGCGCGCACGGACGCGCAGCAGTACGAGTTCTTCCGCGTGCATCCGGATGGACGGCTCGACTACGGCGGCGGCGTCCGCGCGTTCGGGCGCGGCACCGACTGGTCGGGCGCGCTGTCGCCCGACGACGCCCGGACGGTGCGGCGGATCGTGGACGAGGCCGGCTGGATGACCGCCGCGGAGCCGGGCCGCGAGGGCGCCAAGACCCCGATCGCCGAGATCGTCCTCCGCGCGGGCGGCAAGGAGCGCGCGTTCACCATCACCGGCGAGAGCGCCGAGGTGAAGCGCATCGCCGACCTGCTGCGCACCGCGGCGAGCCGCCGCTTCGACTCGTTCATGCAGCGGCTGCCCGAGGCGGGCCCGCAGCCCGGCCGCTGACGCGGCGCGCCACCTACCATCCGAGGATGGCGAACGCCGCCCAAGACCCGATCGTCGGGATCGACCTCGGCACGACGCACTCGCTGGTGGCGACATGCGACGCGTCGGGCCCGCGCGTCCTCGCCGACGACGCCGGGCGGTCGCTCCTGCCGTCGGTGGTGCGGTTCGTGCGGGGCGGGGCCCCCGTCGTCGGGCATGCCGCGCGCGCCGAGGCGGTGCTGCACGCCGTCGATACCGTCCACAGTTCCAAGCGCTTCATGGGCCGCGGCCATGGGGAGTCCGCCGCGCTTGCCGAAGGCCTGTCGTACCCCGTGGTCGCCGGGCCGCGCGGCCTGGCCGCCTTCGACGTGGGCGGCGCGGCGGTCACCCCGCAGGAGGTGGCCGCGCACGTCCTGCGGGAACTCAAGTCGATCGCCGAGGTGCGCTTGGGCACCGAGGTGCGCCGCGCCGTGGTCACGGTGCCGGCCTACTTCGACGACGCGCAGCGCCAGGCCACGCGCGACGCCGTGCGCCTGGCGGGCCTGGAGGCCGTGCGGATCGTCAACGAGCCCACCGCGGCGGCCCTCGCCTACGGGATCGGTGCGTCCCGCAGTCGGCGCACCGCGATGGAGACCATCGCGGTCTACGACTTCGGCGGCGGCACGTTCGACGTCTCGGTGCTGCAGCTCGTCCCGGGCGGGCCGGACGACGGCGAGTTCTTCCAGGTCCTCTCGACCGCCGGCGACACCCGCCTCGGCGGCGACGACCTCGACGAGGCGATCGTGGCGATGCTGGCCGGCGAGCTGCGCGAGCGGTTCGGCGCGGCGCTCGAGTTCCCGCCCGCCGCGCGCCAGGCGATGCGCACGTTCGCCGAGCGCGCGAAGATCGCGCTCTCCTCGCAGGAGGAGGCGACGCTCGAGATCGACCTCGGCGGCGGGCGCGTCCACCGCCGCGCGCTGGGGCGTTCCGAGTTCGAGCGCCTCGCGGCGCCGTTCGTCGCGCGCACGCTCGAGGCCTGCAGGCGCGCCCTGCGCGACGCGGGCAACCCCGAGATCGACCGCGTGGTGCTCGTCGGCGGCAGCACGCGCATCCCCGCGGTGCGCGCCGCGGTGGCCGGGCTCTTCGGCCGCGAGCCGTACGCCGCGCTCGACCCCGACCAGGTCGTGGCGCTCGGCGCGGCGGTGCAGGCGTCGGTGCTCGCGGGCGCACGGCGCGACCTGCTCCTCGTCGACGTGGTGCCGCTGTCGCTCGGCATCGAGACCGTGGGCGGGGCGGTCGCCAAGCTCGTGATGCGCAACGCCACCATCCCGACGCGTGCCACGGAGATGTTCTCCACTTCCGTGGACGGGCAGGTCAACGTCCTCATCCACGTCCTCCAGGGCGAGCGGGAGCTGGTGCGCGACTGCCGCTCGATCGCCCGATTCGACCTGCGCGGCATCCCGCCGATGCCGGCCGGCATCCCGCAGGTGGAGGTCGAGTTCCTGGTCGACGAGAACGGGGTGCTGGCCGTCACCGCCGCCGAGCGCCGGAGCGGCCGCCGGGCCTCGGTGCAGGTGGTGCCGACCTACGGGCTGACGCCCGAGGACGTCGACCGGATGGAGCGGGAGAGCTTCGCGCACGCCCGCGAGGACATGCGCGCCCACCGGGTGGTGGACCTGGTGGCGAACGCCCGCCTGGACCTCAAGTGGATCGGGGACGCCCTGGCGCGCGTGCGCGACGAGCTGGAACCGGGGTACGTGGCCTCGGTCGAGGCCGCCATGGAGCGGCTTCGGGGCTTCGTGGCGGCCGCCGAGGCCGACGCGCTGTCGGTCGACGCCGACCGGTTCCAGCGCGCCAAGGAGTCGCTCGACGTGGAGAGCGTCCGGGTGCACGAGGTGGCGATCGCCCGCAGCCTCCGCGGCTCGACCGTCCCGGGCGACGCCCGCTGATCGCGACGCGCCGCGGAATTTCGCTTTTCTTTTCCGGCCCCGAACCTATCATCGCGCGATCCGCGCAGGTGATGCCGCCGTGCGCGCCCCATTGATGGCAGACACGCTCACCGACACCCCCGTCCCCGCTCCCGCCCTGCGCCCCCGTCCGGCGCGCCCCGCCACGGAACCGGGCTGGAGCGTCGAGGAGTCCGCGTCGCTCTACTCCATCCGCAACTGGGGCAAGGGGTTCTTCGACGTCAACGCCGCCGGCCACGTGGTGGTGCGCCCGACGCGCAACCCCGCCGTCGAGGTCGACCTCTACGAGGTGGTGGCCGGCATGCGCGAGCGCGGCTTCCGCACGCCGCTCCTGATCCACTTCAGCGACCTGCTGCGCCAGCGCCTCGTCGACATCGCCGACGCCTTCCGCGGCGCCATCCACGAGCACGGCTACCAGGGCAGCTACCAGGGCGTCTTCCCGATCAAGGTGAACCAGCAGCGCCGCGTGGTCGAGGAGGTCCGCGACGCGGGCAAGTCCCTCGGCTTCGGCCTCGAGGCCGGCAGCAAGGCCGAGCTCCTGGCGGTGATGGGGATGACCTCCGACACCCCGGACCGGCTCATCATCTGCAACGGCTTCAAGGAGGAGCGCTACATCGAGTTCACGGCGCTCGCCAGGAAGCTCGGCCGCAACGTGATCCCGGTGATCGAGAACGTCACCGAGCTGAAGCTCATCCTGCGCTTCTACGAGCAGCACAACGTGCGCCCGGCGATCGGCGTGCGCGTCAACCTGGCCTCGCAGGGCGCGGGCCGCTGGCGCCATTCCAGCGGGCTGAAGGCGAAGTTCGGCCTGAGCATGAACGAGGTGCTCGAGGTGCTCTCCATCCTGCGCCAGCGCGGGATGGAGGACTGCCTGCAGCTGCTGCACTGCCACATGGGCAGCCAGATCCACGACATCCGCCAGGTGAACCAGGGCGTGAACGAGCTCGCGCGCGTGTACTCGCAGCTGGCGAAGGCCGGTGCGGGCATGCGCTACCTCGACGTCGGCGGCGGCCTGGGCATCGACTACGACGGGAGCCAGACGAGCTTCGAGTTCTCGATGAACTACACGCTCCAGGAGTACGCCTCGAACGTCGTCTACAAGATCATGACGGTGTGCGACGAGGAGGGCGTGAAGCACCCGACCATCGTCAGCGAGTCGGGCCGCGCAATGGTGGCCCAGCAGAGCGTCCTCATCTTCGACGTGCTCGGCGCGAACCGGCTCGACCGGTTCACGGTGCCCGCGCAGCTGCCCGCGCCCGCCAAGGGCGAGGAGCTTCCGAGGCCGCTCGTCGACATCTACGACGTCCACCGCACGATCAGCGAGCGGC
>JBEITQ010000007.1:0-23544 GCA_040374835.1 Phycisphaeraceae bacterium
CCGGGTCCACGCCTGCCGAGGCACCGGCGCCAACGAAGCCCAGCGGCCTCAATCCGAGCGCCGCGGCGCGCGACGCCTCCACCAGCAGCAGCGCCGCGGCGCCGTCGTTGATGCCCGAGGAGTTCCCCGCCGTCACCGTGGCGTCGGCCGCCTTCGAGAACGCGGGCTTCAGCGCGGCCAGCTTCTCCAGCGTCGTGTCCGGCCGCGGGTGCTCGTCGGCGTCGAAGCGCTTTGCCGCACCCTTGCCCTGCGGCACGTCGACCGGGGCCAGCTCGTCGGCGAACCGACCCGCGGCGTGCGCCGCCGCCCAGCGCTGCTGGCTCGCGAGCGCGAAGCGGTCCTGGTCCTCGCGCGACACTCCGTGGGCGCGCGCCACGTTCTCCGCCGTCTCGCCCAGCGAGATGGGCGGGTGCTTCGCCGCCAGGCGCGGGTTCACGAAGCGCCAGCCGATCGTGGTGTCGGCGAGTTCCTGGGTGCGGCCGAACGCCTGCTCGCTCTTCGACAGCACGTACGGCGCGCGGCTCATCGATTCGACGCCGCCCGCGACGTAGACGTCGCCCTGGCCCGACTCGATCATTCGGGCGGCCACGTGGATGGCCTCCAGGCCCGAGGCGCACAGGCGGTTCACGGTCGCGCCGGGCACGGTCTCGGGAAGCCCCGCGATCAGCGCGGCCATGCGCGCGACGTTTCGGTTGTCCTCGCCGGCCTGGTTGGTGGCGCCGAGGTAGACGTCGTCGACGAGCGACGGGTCGATGCCGGCGCGATCGACCACCGCGCGGATCGCGTGCGCGGCAAGGTCATCCGGGCGAACCGAGGAAAGCGACCCCCCGTGGCGCCCCACGGGCGTGCGCAGGGCGGCGACGATGGCGGCGCGGCGATGCATCGGGCGCGCAGGCTACCGACCGTCCGTCACGCCTTCCGCGGCACCCGCGAGAGATCGAAGTCCTGCGGCGGCGGGCACTCGGGGTTCAGCCACTGGATCACGGCCGCCCAGCCGGCGCTCTCCTCGTCGTGCGGCAGGTATCCACGGATCGCCGTGACGGCGTCCCATCCGTCGTGCAGGTGCGCGGTCAGCACCGGATCGGTCGCCTCGGCACGCTTCACGCGCCCGATGTAGTCGTCGGGCGCCACGGAACCGGCCACGCGGCCGTAACCGGGCATCCGGCTGCCGCCGACCATCCGCCACAGCCGCTTCTGCCGGACGAGGCCGCGCGTCGCCTCCGTGAGCGCGCGGCCGAGCCCGTGGTGCTGGTGGCCGGGATGGATGAAGAGGTCCGCGCCGTAGAGCGTGTGCCCCTGCGGATCGTGGTCCGCGAAGGTGCCGCCCGCCGTCCACTCGTCCCACGAGTCGTCGACGTGGAAGTGCATCATGTTGACGAGCAGCGTGAAGTGCGCCCCGGCGACCGCGGAAGATGCACGGTGCTCGACGACGAACTGCCCCTCGGGGAACACCGCATGGTGCGCGCGGAGCTCGTCATCGGTGTAGGGCCGCTCGGTCGGGTAGACGGCGGCACAGATCGCGGAGACCTGCGCATGGTCTCCCTCCTGCATGGCGCGGATGACGTAGCCGTCGGGAAGGTGGCTCTGGGCGCGTTCGAGGGTCATGGCGTCGGATTGGCTGGCTTCTTCGGTCGGATCCCGAGGTCCCGGTTCACCTTGAGCTTGCGACCCCGCATGGTGGCGCCGCGGAGCGACCGGATCACGTGGTCCACCTCGCGCGCGGGGAGCTCGACCAGCGAGTACCCCTCGGCGATCTCGATGTCGCCGATGCAGCGCGGGTTCACGCGCGCCTCGTTGGCGATCGCGCCCACGATGTCCGCCGGGCGCATGCCCATCTTCGTCCCGCCCGAGATGTAGATGCGCACCATGTCGCTCGACTCGGCGCGTCCCGGGGCGCGCTGCGGGCGCGCGAAGCTCTCGATCACGGGGATGTGCGGCTCGTCGTGGGCGTCTCCCTCTCCGTCTCCTTCCGACGCCTCGTGCGCCAGCCGGATGGCGGCGGCCGCCACGTCCATCGGGTCAAACTCGGAGACGAGCGCCTCGGCCACGGCCCGGTAGGCGTCGAGGTCGCCGGCGACCACGGCGTCCCGCACCGCCGCGCGCGTCATGTCCATGCGGTGCGCCTTCACGTCCCGCGGCGTCGGCACGGTGCAGATGGCGATCCGCTGCTTGGTCGCGTGCTCGATGTTCCGCAGCAGCCGGTGCGCGCGCGGGTCGGCGAGCGTGATGGCCACGCCCTCGCGCCCGGCGCGTCCCGTTCGCCCGATCCGGTGCACGTACGCCTCGGTCGAGGACGGGACGTCGAAGTTCACCACGTGCGTCAGGTGCTCGATGTCGATCCCGCGCGCGGCGACGTCGGTTGCCACCAGGAGGTCGACCGTCCCGCCGCGCGCGCGCGACATGACGCGGTCGCGCTCGGCCTGCGACATGCCGCCGTGCAGCGACGCCACGCGGTACCCGCGCCCGGACAGCCGGTCGGCCAGCTCGTCCACGTCGAGGCGCGTGCGGCAGAAGACGAGCGCGAGCGTCGGCGACTCGAGGTCGAGCACGCGGCCGAGCGCCGCCACCTTGTGCGCGCGCGGCACGATGTACGCCACCTGCCGGACCTTCGGCATCGACCCGGGCTTCGCCGCGTCGCGCGCGATCAGGATGCGCTCCGGGTCGCGCAGGTGGCGCTCGGCGATGGCCGCGATGCGCGGCGGGAGCGTCGCGGAGAAGAGCGCCGTCTGCCGGGTCTCGGGCGCGGCCTCCAGGATCAGCTCGAGGTCCTCGGCGAAGCCCATGTCGAGCATCTCGTCGGCCTCGTCGAGGGCGATCATGCGCACGTCGGCGAGGTCGAGCGTCTCGCGCCGCAGGTGGTCGAGCGCGCGTCCCGGCGTCGCCACCACGACGTGCGCCCCGCGCCGGAGGCCCGCCACCTGGCGATGGAACTCCTGCCCGCCGTAGATCGGCACCACCGAGGTGCCGAGCTTGCGGCCGTAGCGGTGGAACGCCTCCGACACCTGGACGGCCAGCTCGCGCGTGGGCACGAGGACGAGCGCCAGCGGGCGGCCGGGGGCCGGCCGCTGGTCCGCGAGCCGCTGGAGGATGGGCAGCGCGAAGGCGGCCGTCTTGCCGGTGCCCGTCGCCGCCTGGCCGAGCAGGTCGCGCCCGGCGAGCAGCGGCCCGATCGCGGCGCGCTGGATCGGCGTCGGCTCCTCGTAGCCGAGCGAAGCAAGCTCCGCGACGAGGTCCGCACCGAGCCCGATGTCCGCGAAGGTGTCGCTCATCGACGCAAGGTAGGCGGAACGCACGGCGCGTGCGTCGGCGCTCACTACCATCCGCGCCCGGCGATGACCTCCGCCCGGCCCACCGACCACTCGATCCCGGCGACGCTCGACGAGGTGCTGCGCGGGATCGAGGCAGGCCACGCGCCGCCCGGCACGGCTGCGGCGACGTCCGTCCGGCTCCTCGTGGCGCTGCTGCGCCTGGAGGCGGGCGCACGCGCCGACACGCTGAAGCGGCTGCATGCGGACACGGCCGACGCGGGCGGCGGCCCGGAGTCGCCCGCATACGGGGCGCTGGTCGGCGCGCTGCGGGAGCTCCTGCAGCGCGCCAACTACCGAGAGATCGGCCCCGCCGAGCTGAAGGAGGCGTTCGAGTCGCAGGCCCTCTCGGCGGTGCGGATCGAGGTGGACATGGACGCGTTCAGCGCCATGCACATCCACGCCCGCGGCAAGGAGCGCCGCAGCGAGGTCATCGTGTCGTGGTTCGGGCTGCGAAGGCGGCGCATCGACTTCGACGTGCTCGACCGCGTCTTCGTCCTGACCTGCATGAGCGACGCGCACGCGCAGGCGGCCCGGGTGAAGGGCCACGGCGGCGCGGACATCCGGCCGATGCGGCTGAACCTGAAGCTCTTCCGCGGCATCCCCGTGCCCGACATGGAAATGCTGCTTCCGAACACGCGGCTGCGCATGCGCCGGCTGGACCAGGCCGTCGTCTTCGTGCCGGCGGCCGTCAGCATCGGCCTGGCGGCGTCGAAGGTGCTGTTCTCGATCACCGCCATCATCGGGCTCGTCAAGTTCTGGATCGGGCTCCGGCAGGATCACCCGGTCGCGAGCGGCGGGTGGGGACTGGTGGCGGCGGGCTCGTTCACGCTGCTCGGGATCACCATGGGCGCATGGACCAAGTACCAGAAGCGCCGGCTCGAGTACGCCAACGCCCACTCCAAGACGCTCTACTTCCAGACGCTCGACAGCGAGGCCGGCGCCATCCTGCGGGTGCTCGACGAGGCGTTCGAGCAGGAGGCCAAGGAGGCGGTGCTGGCATGGGCCGCCCTCCACGCGCACGGTCCCGCGACGGAACGGGCGCTCGACGAGCGGATCGAGCGGTGGATCCACGAGCGCACCGGCCGCCACTGCGACTTCGAGGTGGACGACGCCCTGGCGAAGCTCGAACGCCTCGGCGTGGCCGCCCGCGCCGGCGACACCTGGACCGCCGTGGCGCCCGATGCCGCGGTGGCCGGCCTGCGTGCCCGGTGGGACGCGGCCGCGGGCTGAGGTCGCACGGCCCGGCGGCTCACCCGGCCTTCGGCCACGGGCACTGCTTCACGCGCACGTCCCACTGCGGACCGAAGACCTCGGCCAGGAAGTCCTTGGTCATCTCGAAGCTGCGTGCGTCGGCAAGCGGGTTGAACTGCATGCCGTTCGCCGCGTCCTGCGCCTGCGGGTTGGTGAAGGCGTGGCCGCAGCCGCCGAAGCCGTGGACCTGCCAGTCGGCGCCGTGGTCGTGCATCTCGCGCGCGAAGTCGAGCACCGCCTGCGGACGGGCCATCGGGTCGTTCCAGCCGTGAAGCGCCAGCACGCGCGCGGTCATGGTGGTCGCGCGCTGCACCTGCGCGGCGTCGAAGGCACCGAGCAGCCCGTGCAGGCTCACCACCCCGCGCACCCCGGGCGTTCCCCAGCGCGCCACGTCGAGCACGCACAGCCCCCCGAAGCAGAACCCGATCGCGCCGATCCGGTCGGCATCGACCATCGGGAGCGACTTCAGGTGGCGGATCGCCGCCTCCGCGCGCTGGCGCAGCAGGCCGCGGTCCTTGACGAGCGGGGTCATGAGGGCGCCGTTCTCGTCGGGATTCGAGCCGCGCTTGCCGGCACCGTACATGTCCACCGCGAGCGCCGCGTAGCCCAGGCCCGCCAGCCACTCGGCCTTCTCATGCTCGAACGCGGAGCATCCAGACCACTGGTGGAAGACCAGCACCCCGGGCCGGCGCTGCGTGCGTGCGCCGTCGAAGGCGAGGTAGCCCTCGTACGTGGCGGATCCGTCGGAATAGGTCTCGTTGGCGGCGTGCATGGTGGGTGGTGTCCGGGTG
The DNA here is from genome assembly GCA_040374835.1 of Phycisphaeraceae bacterium. Lineage (GTDB taxonomy): Bacteria > Planctomycetota > Phycisphaerae > Phycisphaerales > SM1A02 > UBA966. Next base: position 5,351 of record JBEITQ010000007.1, read on the forward strand.
CGGCAGGCGGGGTGCGGCCCGCGGTCGCGGCGCATCGTAGGAAGCCGCCGCGCGCAGGTGCCTGGCAGGAATCTCGGGAAAAATGGCGGCGTTTCCCGGGAGGCGCCCGCGCCATGCCCACCATGCACGCATGCAACGCGCAGCACTCATCGTCGTGACGGCGGCGTGCTCGGCCACGGCCGGCGCCCGGGGCGCGGAGGGACCGCCGGTTCGCTGGCGGCCGCTCGGCGTCCTGGAGGCGGCCTCGGCAGACCCGGCGACGGTCGGGCCGTGCGTCGCCTTCGGCCCGGACGGCCGACTCTGGATCGGCCCGTCGCGCGACATGGATGTCGGCGACGGGCCCGCGCGGGTCCAGGCGGTCACGCTGCCGCCTCGGTGGCCCGCGGATCCGGCCGCCTGGATGACGCTCACGCATCCCGCCGCCGACCGCACGGCCGGCGTCGGCGCAGCGATCGCGTGCACGGCACGCATGGTGGCGCTGGGTGCACCGCACGCCGGCTGTGGCCAGGACGCCTGCGACGCGGGCGAGGTGCTGCTGCACGCGCCCGGGCAGCGCCGTGCCGTCGTGCTTCTGCCGCCGTACGCCGAGCCCGGCGCCCAGTTCGGAGCGGCCGTCGCCGCGGCAGGTGACCTGCTCGCCGTCGGCAGCCCGCGCGCCGACGGCGGCCCGGGCGCAGTCGACGCCGGCGCGGTCGACGTCTTCGACATGGCGGCGGGCCCGGACGGCACGCCGCGCGCACGAGCCATCGCACGGCTTGTCCCGCCGACGCAGTCCACGAGCGGACGGTTCGGGGCATCCATCGCGACCGACGGCGAGCGCATCGCCGTCGGGGAGCCCGGGGCGGGGACCGGCACGCCCCGCCCCGGGGCCGTGCACGTGTTCCGCCGCGACGGAGGCGCGTGGCGGCTTGAGGTCACCTTGCGCGCGTCCGCGGGTGCGGTCGGATGGCACGGTGCCGCCGTCGCACTCGCGGGCGCGAATCTCCTGGCGGGCGCGCCGGTCGCACGCCCGTGGGGTGCGGGAACGCCGCGCGTCGGGGCGGTGGAGCACTGGCAGCTCTCGCCTGCCGGATGGCGACGCGTGCGGACCCTGGGTCCCGACGATGCCGCCTCGGAGGGCGCGGGATTCGGCAGCGCGCTCGCGCTCCTCGGCGACACGGCGGCCATCGGCTCGCCCGGGGATGACCTGCTCGGCGAGGACGCGGGTGCCGCCTACGTGTGCGACCTCGCGACCGGGCGGGCCGACCGGCTCGATGCGCAACGGGCAGGCACGGGCGATGGGCTCGGCGCGAGCCTGTCCTTCGGGTGCGTGCCGGGCCCGCCGGGCGACCGCGCACGACCCGTCCTTGCCGCCGCCGGGCGCCGCGACCCCGAGGCAGCGCCGCAACCCGGCACCGTCGAATGCTTCACGCCCGGGCGGCTGCGCCTCGCCGGCGCGCGCGGCTCACGCCTCCGGCACCTCGCATGACGTGTCGGCATCGGCCATCGCGGCCGCCGCCCCGTCCTCGGGCACCACCGAGGGTGCCCACCCCATCGCGCGCGCGCGTTCCTGCGCGGCCTCGCCGTAGTGTCGCTCGATCACCGCCGTCCACTCCGCGCCCGTCTCGCAGCGGATGAAGTCGTGCTTCACGTCGGCAGCCCACGGATGGTGGCGCGCGAACTTGATCCCGAACTTGCGCATGTGCCGACCCGTGCGCGGGGCGCCGTGGATCACCTCGCTGAATCGCCAGTGCGACAGCAGCACCTGGCGCTGCTCGGCGATCGACGGACCCATCGGCGCGAGGCCCGCCATCATGTCCCGGGCCTGGCGGAAGATCCACGGGTTGCCGATGCATCCGCGCGCCACGCTCACCGCGTGCACGCCGCACATGTCGATCATCCGGAAGATGTCGTGCACCGTCCAGATGTCGCCCGACCCGAAGATCGGGCGGTCCGGGTGCCGCGCCACCAGGTCGCGCAGGAACTCCCAGCGACCGGGGCCCGTGTAGCGCTGCTCCACGGTGCGGCAGTGGACGGTGGCCCAGAGGTACCCGTGCTCGTACGCCGCGTCGAAGATCCGCTCGAAGGCCATGGCCATCGACGGGGTGTCGTCGTAGGCGCGGCGAAGCTTCACGGTGCAGGGAATCGATGCCGGCACCGCCGCGCGCACGGCGCGGAGGATGCCGATGGCATCCTCCGGGTGGGCCAGGAAATGGCCGCCGCGCGCACGGCGGCGGATCTTCTTCACGGGGCACGCCAGGTTCACGTCGATCACCTCGTAGCCCATCCCGGCGAGGATCTCGGAGCCCCGGGCCATCTCGTCGGGGTCGCTCCCCATGATCTGCCCGGCGATCGGATGGTCGTCGAGCCCCGCGGCGCGGTTCTCCTCGAGCTCTCCCATCCCCACCTCGCTCGCGATCAGGTCGGGGTCCTCCTTGCGCCGGCCCTTGCCGCCGTTGATGAGCGTGCGGTCGAGGAGCGCCTCGGTCACGCAGAACGGCGCCCCGTGCGTGCGGGCCACCAGGCGCATCGCGCCGTCGGAGTAGCCCGCCAGCCCCGCCTGGAAGAAGGGCGCGTCGAAGCCGGGCACGTGGGCCAGGATGCGCGGGTCCGCACGCACCGTGCGGGCGGTCTCCGCGACCGGCCGCGACAGCGTGCGCGGGGGGATTGCGGAGGGTTCGAGCTCGACGCCCATGGTGCGCGGACCTTCGGACTGCGGCATACTACGGGTGCCGATGCGCGCGCCTCCCATGGTCCTCGTGGTCCTCGCGGCCGTCGCCTGCGCCGCCGCGGGCGCGTGCCAGCGCTACCCCTACGACCCGACGAAGGCGACGCGGCCCTACCCCGCGCAGCTGGGACAGGGCTCGCTCGTCGACATCCAGGTGATCCCGGACATCGGCAACGGCAACATCAAGCTGGTGAACGCCACAGGCACCACGTACCGCGACTTCGACCTGTGGCTCAACCAGCGCTACGTGCGCCGCGTCGACGAGCTCGGGTCCGGCCGCACGCTCGAGCTGCCGGTCGAGAGCTTCTGGGACGAGCGCGGCGAGGGCCCGTTCCCGGGCGGGTGGTTCCGCTACTACCAGCCGACGCCCATCGTCCTGGTGCAGATCCAGTTGGCCCCGGACAAGCCACTCATCGGCCTGATCGCCAAGCCGCCGGACGCCGAGCGTCGCTGACCCGGCCCGGCCCGGCGCGGCTCAGCCCAGCCCGAGCCGCGCACGCTTCGCCTCCCACTCGGCGATCTCGCGCTTGTTGTCCGTCGCAAGGGGCTTGCCGCTGCGCATCGCCTCGACCTCGAGGCGCGTCAGGTGCATGCCCTCGAGGCGGTAGTCCTCGAAGGCCTCGCAGCTCACCGGCACGATCGGGCGGATCAGCTCGTACATCGCGCGCGCGAACACCTGGATCTCCATCTGCGCGTGCGGGTCCATGCGCAGCGAGAGGAAGTGGAAGATGTTGTGCAGGTCGCACTTCCAGTACCACTCGGTGTAGACGCTCACCGGCAGCGCCGCGCGGGCCAGCTCGCGGGCCACGCCCTTCTCCGTGAGCGACAGGTAGTCGCGGTAGTTCGCCTCCGCGCGCTCCAGGAGCTTCAGGAAGTCCTCGGCCGGTCCCGCGTCGATCGGCTCGTCGCCGCCCTGGCGGTTGGTCTTCGACTGCTTGCGCACCGACTCCGCGTCGGGCCGGTAGAAGCGGTCGGGGACGATCGAGTAGCGCGCCGAGTACTCGTTGACGTTCGCGGTGCGGTGGCGGATCCACTGCCGGGCCACGAAGATGGGCATCGCGATGTGGAACTTGAACTCCACCATCTCGAACGGCGTCGAGTGGCGGTGCCGCATCAGGTAGCGCACCAGGCCGCGGTCCTCGCTCACCTGCTTGGTGCCCTGCCCGTAGCTGACGCGCGCGGACTGCACGATGGCGAAGTCGGCGGTCTTGCCCTCGGGCACCAGGCGCGGCATGCAGTCCACCATCGCCACGAAGCCGTGGTCGAGGCACTTCACCTGCCAGCGCGCGTCGCCGGCCATCACGTCGTGCAGCGGGGCTTCCGGGGCGATCCGCTCGACGGCGGGGGCGGCGGCGGCGTGGGCGCTCGCGGCATTGGCGGCATTCGCGGTCACGGGCGACTCCTCACTTCGTGGCGGGGGCCGGGGCGGCGTCGCCGCGGGCGCGCGCCCGGGCGTACTCGGCGATCCACCCGTTCACCGTGTCGACGGTGCCGCGGGTGCTCGACTTGCCGTTGGTGTTCAGGTTGGGGGCCACGTCCGGGCCGGAGCCCCACGTGATACCGATCGCGGCCACCGCGTCGCGCGTGGCCATCGGCGCCAGGCCGCCGAGCGCGGACTCGCGCGTCGAGGGCCACTGCCCGCCCGCAGGCGGGCCCGTCGCGGCGTCCAGCAGGGACACCTGCTCGTCGCGCACCGGGAACGCGCCGTCGTTGGCGCTCGCGTAGCAGAGGACGGCCCACGCCACCGTGCGCAGCGCCGCGTCGGTGTCGCGCGCCTTGCCGCGCGCCGCCTGCGTGACCGTGAGCCCCCACACGAAGACGGCCACGCTCGTGATCACGAAGACCACGGCGATGGCGACGATCACGCGACGGTTGCGCCGCGCCTGGTCGGCCGAGAGCGGGCGCGTGGGATCGGCGATCACCGCTCGATCTCCTCGGCGAGCATGCGCTGGCGGCTGCGGCGCTTCGCGGCGTCGACGCGCGGGTCGCACTCGGGCACCGCCAGCAGCAGCCGGCGGGTGTACGGGTGCTTCGGGTCGCCGATCACCTCCTCGCGCGTGCCCTCCTCGACGATCCTGCCGTCCTTCATCACCGCGATCCGGTCGCAGACGTGGTGGATGACGGCCATGTCGTGGCTGATGAAGAGGTAGCTGAGCCCCAGGTCGCGCTGCAGGTCGGCCAGCAGGTTGAGGATCTCGCTCTGCACGCTGACGTCGAGCGCGCTGGTGGGCTCGTCGCACACCACGAGCTTGGGCCGCAGCGCGAGCGCCCGCGCGATCCCGATGCGCTGGCGCTGGCCGCCGCTGAACTCGTGCGGGTAGCGGTCGGCCGCGGCGCGCCACAGGCCGCAGGTCTCCAGCAGCCGCTCCACCTCCTCGCGCAGCGCCTCGCCCCCGGCGATGCCGTGCACCTCGAGCGGCTCGCCGACGATGCGCCCCACCCGCATGCGCGGGTTCAGGCTGCCGCCCGGGTCCTGGAAGATGATCTGCATGTCGCGGCGCAGGCGCCGCAGGCTGGCCGCGTCCTGGGCGAACAAGTCCTTGCCGTCGAAGATGACCTTGCCGGACGTCGCCGGCTGGAGGGCCAGCACCGCACGCCCGGCCGTGGTCTTGCCGCAGCCGCTCTCGCCGACGAGGCCGAGCGTCTCGCCGCGGCCGATCGAGAACGAGATGCCGTCGACGGCGCGGTGGTGGCCGACCGTGCGCTGCAGGATCCCCTTGCGGATCGGGAAGTGCACCGCGAGATCGCGCACCTCCAGGATCGGGCCCTGCGCCGACGCGCCGGGACGGGGCTTGGTCTCTGCGGCGGGGGCCACCATCGGACCGCGAATCGTACCGGGTCCCGGGCCGCCGACCGTCAGCGCAGCGGCAGGTCGACGTCGCGCTCCGAGCCGTCCGGGCGCACCACCGAGAGCACCGCCCCGGGGCCCGCGAGGATCCGCACGCGGCCCGATGCGCCGCGCCCGAGCCGCACCCACAGGTCGTCGAGCGACGCCACGCGCAGCCCGTCCACCGCCACGATCATCGAGCCGGCCGGGATGTCCGCGGCGACGGGCCCGTCCGCGCGGCCCACCTCGACGCCGCGCCGCCCGCCGCGCGACGCGTCGGCCAGCCCCGAGAGCCCGGCACGCGAGAGCATCGCCACCAGCATCGGCGCGTTCACCGACGGATCGAGCGTCCCGAGCCGCACGGTGACCGGCACGCGCGAGCCCTCGCCGGCGGCATCCGCCGGTTCGCCCGCGCGCCACACCTCGAGCGCCAGGTCGCTGCCCGGACGGCGCGAGCCGATCTCGCTCAGCACCTCGTCGGCCACCTCGATGCGGCGGCCGCCCACCGCGAGGATCACGTCGCCCGCGCGCAGCCCCGCGGCCTCGGCCGGGCTGCCGCGCGTCACCGCCGCGATCACCGCGGCATCCCCGGGAAAGCGCGCGCGCACCGCGTCGAACGCCGCGCCGCGCGGCCCGCCCGCGCGCATGCGGCGCGCGTCGACCACCTGCACGCCCAGGAACCCGCGCGACACCGCGCCGTGGTCGATCAGCTGGCCGACCACGTTCTCGACGATCGCCATCGGGATCGCGAGGCCGATGCCCGCGAACTGCCCGCCGCCCGCGGTCGCGCCGCGCCCGGTCGCGATCGCGGTGTTCATGCCGATCACGCGCCCGCGGATGTCGGTGAGCGGGCCGCCGGAATTGCCCGGGTTGATCGCGGCGTCCACCTGGATGAAGCTCTCGTACTCGACCTCGGCCAGCCCCGCGCTCCGCCCCAGGCCCGAGACGATCCCGCTCGACATGCTGAAGCGGAACTCGAACGGCGATCCGAACGCGAACACCAGGTCGCCCTGCGCCGGCAGGTCGGCCGACCGGCGCGCGGGAAGCAGGCCGGGCGCCTCGATCCGCAGCACCGCCACGTCCGTGCGCGGATCGAGCCCCACGACCGATGCCGCATGCAGCGACCCGTCGTGCAGCTGGACCTCCACCTCGCGCGCGCCGTCGACGACGTGCGCGTTGGTCACCACGTGGCCGGCCTCGTCCCAGATCCAACCGGAACCGGACTGCGTGAAGCCGCGCTCGCCGAGCCGGCCCTTCGCGGCGGCCGCCACGCTCACGTGCACCACCGCGGGCTCCACGGCGTCGGCCACGTCGCGCATCGCCGCGCCCATCGCCTCCAGGACGCCCGGGCCGTCGAGGCGGCCGGCGGCCGCATCCATCGACCGCGCCGAGCGCACGGTGCCGGCGGTGCGCATCAGCGCGGGCACGGTCCACAGCGCCGATGCCGCCGCCGCCGCGAGCAACGCGGCCGGAAGCGCACGCGCGAACGTCGAGCCTCGATCGGTCATGCAGACGAACCGGCCAGCTGCTGCAGCCGCGCCAGCTCGTCCGCGGGAATGCGGTAGGGGTGCTCGCCGAGGTCGCCGCGCCGAACGCGGTCGCGCCAGGCGCGCGCGGCCTGCTCGAGCGCATCGCCGAGCGCCGCCGCCGGACGCGCGAACGACGGCTGCCACGCGCTGAGTCCCACCAGGTCGTGCAGCACCACCACCTGCCCGTGGCAGGCGGGGCCGGCGCCGCATCCGATCACCGGCACCGTGGAGCGCTCGACCACCATGGCAGCCACCTCGGCGGGGCAGGCCTCGACCAGGATCATCGAGGCGCCGGCGGCCTCGAGCGCCGCCGCGTCGTTCAGGATGCGCATGGCGCTCTCGGCGGTGCGGCCGGAGCTTGCGTACCCGCCCTTCAGCTTCGACTGCTGCGGCTTGCTGCCCACGTGCGCCACCACGGGGATGCCCGCGCGCGCCATGCGCTCGACGAGCGGCGCATGCAGGCGGTCGGCCTCGATCTTGACGCAGTCGGCCTGGCCCTCGGTCATGAACCGCGCGGCGTTGCGCAGGGCCTCCGCGTCGTCGGCCTGGTAGCTCATGAACGGCATGTCCGCCATCACCACGCGCGACGGCGCGCCGCGGCGGACGGCCGCGGTCAGCGCCACCAGGAAGTCGAGCGGCGCGTGGATCGTCGACGGGAACCCGAGGATCACCTCGGCCGCCGTGTCGCCGACCAAGAGCACCTCGACGCCCGCGGCCTCGAGCCAGCGCGCCGTCGTCGCGTCGTAGCAGGTGAGGCACGAGAAGCGGCCGCCCTCGCGTGCGGTGCGCGACAGATCTCGGAGGTGATGCGCGCGGGCGCCTCGGGCATGGACAAAAGTGTACGAGCGCGGCTGCGCCCGGCGCCGTCAGCGCCGCATCGGGTTGAGGATCGCGTTATCGCGCCCGCAGACCAGGACGTCGGCGATCTCGATCGCCTCGCGGAAGCTCTCCTGCGCCTGCTCGAGGCTGAAGACCGGCGAGATCACCTTCCCTGCCGACAGGTGCTCGTGCGACGCCACCGCGTCGCCGGCCACCAGCACCGTGGCCGCGGGAAGCGGGAGGAGCAGCCCGCACGAGCCCGGCGTCACGCCCGGCAGCGGGAAGAGGTCGACGCCCGGCGCCAGCCGGTCGGGCGCCGCCTTGCAGCGCTGCAGCAAGGCGATCTCCGCGCGCACCGTCGCGGCGAGGTCGGCGTCGCCCGCGCCCTCGGCCTCGCGGAACTTCTCGACGAGCTGCGCGCCGATCGCCTCGCGCTCGGACTCGCCCACCAGCCACTGCGCGTCCTCGAAGGCCGCGAGCCCGCGCCGGCGCAGCGGGTGGAAGCTCGTCAGGAACACGTGCGTGACCTGCTCGGGCTTCAGGCCGCGCCGCTCGGCCAGGCGCGGCACGATCACCTGCGGCGGAAGCGACGGGTCGACCAGGATGCGCGTGTCCCCGGACTCGACGAGCGTGGTCGTCGCGTGGCCCGGGCGCACGTCCCCGCGCTCCCCCCACAGCGGGTGGTGCGACATCGCGCCGATCGAGATGACGCGGAAGTCGGCCATCGTCAGCCCTCGCTGCCGCCGTGGTGCTCGGCCGCCAGCATCCCGAGCGGGTTGCCCGGGTCGCGCCGCTTGGCGGCCAGCGCGTCGATCACCCGCCGCGGCACCAGGGGCCCCAGCTTGTCGAGGCTGCCGCCGAACGCGGCGATCTGCTTGATCAGGCTGGAACTCGTGTAGGCGAAGGACTCGCCGGTCACGATGAAGACGGTCTCGATGCCCGCCACCTGGCGGTTGGTGATGGCCAGCTGGCACTCGCCGGCAAGGTCCGTCACGTTGCGGATGCCGCGCACGATGGCCGCAGCCCCCACGGAGCGGGCGAAGTCGACCGTGAGCCCCGAGTAGGTCTCCACCCGCACGGCCGCCCCCGCGGGCGATGCGCGGACGAGGTCGTCCACGCATCCGCGGGCCAGCTCCAGGCGCTCCTCGAAGCTGAAGAGCGCCGGCTTGTTCGGATTGTGGCCGATGGCCAGGATCACCTCGTCGAACATGCCCCGCGTGCGCGCCAGCACGTCGAGGTGCCCGAGGGTGATCGGGTCGAAGCTGCCCGTGTAGACGGCAAGATGGCGGCCCATGCGTCGCCGCGGAGGGTAGCGCAGGCCGCGCAGGCGGTCGCCGGAGGCGGTGCAGCCCGCACACACGGACCACTCTCGGACGTTGCGCGACTTTCGGCGCGGAAATCGCGACCTGCACGCTTGCCGCCCCCCGGGTGGAACCGACAGTGTTGGTGTCCCCGGCGCACTGGAGGGTTGCGCCGGAGACAACGGAACAAGGGCCCCACGGCGTGGGGGCTCATGGAACACGGGCCCGGGAAGTGAGGGCCCCACAATCCCTGGATCGGCCCCGTCTCGGTTGGATGCCTCCCCGAGCGGGGTCGTTTTTGAAATAGGTGCCAGGAACGGGTGTCCCCGATTTCCCGCGGGCAATAGGGGCCACCCGGTCCTGGCACCGGGTTACAACAGGTGGCCGAGGCCGCTCGCCCGCAGCACGTTCCGGAAGCTGTCGCTGAACACGAAGTTGTGCTCCGGGAAGGCCAGACCGCTCATGTTCTGGTCCACGTGGCTGAACATGATCTCGGTCTCGCCGATCCGCTCCCACGTGCCCGTGCGGTGGTCGAGCCGCTCGATGGTGCCGGACGTCCCCGCCCCCATCGGGTCCACGCGCTCGATGCGCGCATCGTAGCGGATGCACTGCCCCGGCACCACGTCGGCCGTGATCTCGGCCTTCTGGATCTTCGCCAGCACCACCTTCTCGCGGAACCTCCGGACGCTCCCGGCCAGGATCCCCGCCGTCTGCGCCATGCCCTCGATCATGAGCGACGCCGGCATCACGGGCTGCGCCGGCAGGCCGCCCTCGGCCGCGAAGTGCTGGTGCAGGTGCTCCTCGGCGAGCGAGACGTTCTTGATCGCCACGAGCCGGCGGTCCGGCTCGTAGGCGACGATGGTGTCGATCCACATCCAGCGCATGGGCGGCCGCGCCGGGGGCTCACTTCTTGAGCTTGATCTCGATGAAGTCGCAGAGGCTCTTCACCGTGAAGAGCTTGGCGATGCCCTTCACGTTGCGGTCGGCGTCGAAGCCCGACAGGTCCACGTGCGGCATCCGCTCGTGGAGCACCGCCATGCCGGCGTCGGTGAACTTGCCCTCCTTCACGAAGTCGGGATTCGACATCATGTTCTCGGGGAAGAGCTCGCCCTGCTCGATCTTGAAGGGCTTCTCCGGAGTGGAGAACTTCTTCTCGAGCTGGAACTGGATGTCCAGGAAGTCGATGCTCTCGGCACCGAGGTCCTCGGTCAGGATGGCGGTCGGGGTGATGTCCTCGGCGTCGGCGCCCAGGGCGCTCTCCAGCACCTCGGTCACCTTGGATTCGATCTCGGAGCGGGCAATCACCATGGGTTCTGCGTCCTTCTGGCGTCCATGCACGCGGCCCCGGCCAGGGGAGCCGCACGTTCCCAGGTCACCCCTGGGAGGGGTTCTGCGGGGGGATCCGCAGGGGTCGAAGTGTAAAACGGCCGGAGACGGCCGTCTCGGGCTCGCCCCCGCCGGGCCGCCGGACGGTGCCGGTGCCCTTGAAGACCATGCTGCCGTCCGGCTGGGATTTCTCCAGCTGGACGTCCACCTCCAGGGCCTCGCCGGGCCGCACGAACGACCCGTAGCGCAGCGCCTTGGCCCCCCCCAGCACCATTCGGGGGTGGCCCTGGGCGTCGGTGAGCCGCCGGGCGGCCTGCACCATCGCCTCGAGCATGAAGACCCCGGGCAGCACCTGGAAGGTCGGGAAGTGGTCCTGGAGGTACTCCTCGGCGAGGGTCACCTGCTTCAGGGCCCGGACCCGGTCGGGGGTCTGCTCGAGGACGGTGTCCACCAATGCGAAATGCATGCGCGGGCGGATGGTAGCGGGGTCCGGAAAGGTCCGCAAAGATGGGGCATCCCGCGCTGATCCTGCCGATATCGACGGGATATGGCCCGTTCCAAGACGTCCTCCGGATCCGCCTCGACGCACCCCTGGTTGAGCCCCGCGCTGCGCGACCGCATCGCCTGGGTCGCCACCTGCCTGGGCGTCGCCACGCTGATGCTCGCGCTCGGCTCCTTCCACCACGCCGACTGGCCGTCGCGCGCGGTGGCGGTGCACAACGACCCGACCTCCAACCTGATGGGCACGCCCGGCGCGGCCATCGCCTACTGGACGTACGCGATCTTCGGCTTCGGCACGTGGCTGGCGGTGCTGCTGGGTGCCGCGGCGCTCGCGGCCGTGCCCTTCGGCTTCCGCCCGCAGCACCTGTGGCTGCGCACGATCGGTGCCGGGATCCTGGTGCTCGCGGTCGGCGCGATCCACGCCCTGTGGTTCCCGCGCCTGGGGCCGGTCGCGGGCGTCGAGGCCGGGCTCGTGCCGCAGTGGGCCGCCGCGCAGCTCGCCGAGCGCTTCAGCGCGTTCGCGGCGAGCCTCATCCTGCTCTGCGCGGCGGTGATCGGCGCGCTGGTCGCCGCCGACGAGGTGGTGATGCGCATCCCCGGCGCGGTGATGCAGGGACTGTCGTTCCTCGAGCCCGTGTGGAAGGCCGACTGGGCCGGCATCCTGGGCATGCGCCGCAACGCACCGGCGCTCGCCGGGGCATCCGCCTCGCCCGCCGCGCGCCCGGCCGGTGCGAAGGCGAGCAAGGCCGTGATCGTCACCGACGAGGAGGAGTCCGCCGACAACGTGCAGGTGATCGAGGACGCGGAGGACGAGGAAGTCGACGAGGACGATGCCGAGATCGAGGACGGCGACGAGGAAGCGGCGGATGACGGCGAGGAGGAGGACTCCGACGAGGACGACGACGAGTCCGACGTCGAGGATTCGGACGACGCCGACGAGGCGGACGAGGCCCCTGCCCCCGCCCGCACCCCGCTCAGCGCCGACGAGCTGAAGGCGAAGATCGCCCGCCTGCCCGTGCGCATGGCAAGCGCCCCGACCAAGACCGCCCTGCGCGACGAGGACATCCCGCGCACCGAGGACTACTCGGGCTACAGGTTCCCGACGCTCGAGCTGCTGGCCGACCCCGAGGGCAACTACTCCGCCGAGATCGAGACCTACGTGCGCGAGCAGGCCGGCAAGCTCGAGGCCGCGCTGCGGCAGTTCGACGTGCAGGGCGAGGTGGTCGGCATCGAGAGCGGCCCGGTGGTCACCCTCTATTCCGTCGAGCTCGCGCCCGGCACGCGTGCCGCGCGCGTCCAGGCGATCGACCTCGACATCGCGCGCGCGCTGGGCGCCCCGAACGTCCGCATCATCGCCAACATGGTGGGCCGCACCGCGATCGGCATCGAGGTGCCCAACCAGAAGAAGGAGAAGGTGCGCCTGAAGGAGCTGATGAGCGGCCCCGCCGCCGAGGGCATGGCGCTCCCGATGTTCCTCGGCAAGGACAGCGCCGGCGAGCCGATGGTGCTCGACCTGGCGAAGCAGCCGCACATGCTCATCGCCGGCACCACCGGCAGCGGCAAGAGCGTGTGCATGAACACCATCATCATGAGCTGGCTCTACACCAAGCGGCCCGACGAGCTGAAGCTCTGCCTCGTCGACCCGAAGATGGTGGAGATGGCGCAGTTCGGCGAGGTGCCGCACCTGATGGCCCCGGTGGTGACCGACATGTCGAAGGCGGCCGGCATCCTGGAGTGGGCCGTTCGCCACATGGAGGAGCGCTACGAGCTGCTCAAGGCCGCCAAGGTCCGCGACATCCGCGGGTTCAACGACCTCGGCGAGGAGGCGCTGCGCGCCGCCCTCGCGCCGCCGAGCGAGGAGGCGTGGATCCGCACCCCGAAGAAGCTGCCGTACATGGTGTTCGTGATCGACGAGCTCGCCGACCTCATGATGCAGCACCGCGAGGTCGAGCAGTCGATCGTGCGCATCGCCCAGAAGGCGCGCGCCGTGGGCATGCACCTGGTGCTCGCGACGCAGCGGCCGCAGGCGAACGTGGTCACGGGCCTCATCAAGAGCAACATGCCCTGCCGCGTGACCTTCCGCGTGGCCTCGGCGATGGACAGCCGGATCGTCCTGGACCAGAAGGGCGGCGAGCTGCTCCTGGGCCAAGGCGACATGCTGGTCGTGAAGAACGGCGGCAACGACGCGGTGCGCGCCCAGGGAACGCTCGTCGACGACCGCGAGGCGCGGGCCGTCACCTCGTTCCTCAAGGAGATCGCCGCGCCGAGCTTCGAGCGCGTGCTGGTGGCGATCCGCGGGCCCGGCTCGGCGTCCGAGCAGGCCGGCACGGGCGGCGGCGCGGGGCCGGACGCGGCATCCGAGCGCGACCCGCTCTTCGACCGCGCGGTCGAGATCATGATCGAGGAGAACCGCGGCAGCGTCAGCCTGCTGCAGCGCAAGATGGCGATCGGCTACGGCCGCGCCAGCCGCCTGGTGGACCAGATGGCCGCCGCCGGCATCCTGGGCGAGACGCGCGGCGCAAGCCCCCGCGAGGTGCTCATCACCATGGCGGACTGGCAGCGGATGCGCGAGCTCGAGGAGGACGGCCCCCGCGAGCTCACCACCGAGGAGGCGCGCCTGGCGCGCGCCGTCGACCGGGAGAGCCCGGACTTCCAGGACGCCTTCCACGGAGAGGACGACCGATGAGCGCCCACCCGATCCACCCCGAGCACCTGCGCCGCGGGCTCGACGCCGCCATCGCCGAGGCCGAGCAGGGCTGGCGCGAGGGCGGCATCCCGATCGGCAGCGCCCTGCTCGACGCCTCGGGCACGGTCGTCGCCGCCGGGCACAACATGCGCGTCCAGTCGGGCGACCCGACCGCGCACGCCGAGGTCAGCTGCATCCGCAACGCCGGACGCCGCCGCGACTGGCGGGCCCTCACCCTCGTCAGCACGCTGAGCCCCTGCCCCATGTGCTCGGGCACGGCGATCCTCTTCAAGATCCCGCGCGTCGTGATCGGCGAGCACCGCACGTTCCTCGGCGCCGAGGGCTGGATGCGCGCCAACGGCATCGAGCTCACCGTGGTCGACGACCCGCGCTGCGTGGCCCTGATGGAGCGCCTGCAGCGCGAGAAGCCCGACCTCTGGGCCGAGGACATCGGCGAATAGGAAATTCGGGCATTCCGGCGAACCGGGGCGCGCAACGCTTGCAACGCACGGGGACGCATCCGACATTCGGGGCGTCCCCGGTCGTTTCACCGCTCGACCCGGCGCAGGGGGCGCCCGGCGGGGGTGGACGGACGAACTCGGATCACGGCCGGCGGGCTGCCCGTGCGGTGTGGGCAGTCCCCGGCCAACCGCGCCTCACGCCGCGAGCGTGGCGCGCAGGCCCTCGTCGAACGGCACGATCACCTCGTACCCGATCGCCTCGCGCGCCGCGTCGATCGACGCGCGGCTGTGGAGGACGTCGCCGGCGCGGGCCGGACGGAATTCGCATGCCGCCGCGGTGCCCAGGATCGCCTGCATCCGCGCGACCAGCTCGAGCAGGCCGTGGCTCGTGCCGCAGGCGACGTTGAGGACGCGCGCCTCCAGCGGGCCCGCGGCCCGCCCCGCCAGCAGGTTGGCGTGCACCACGTTGGCGACGAAGGTGAAGTCACGCGTCTGCGTGCCGTCGCCGTAGACCACCGGGGACAGGCCGGCGCGCATGCGCTCCGCGAAGATCGGCACCACCGCCGCGTACGGGGAGTCGTGCCGCTGCCGCGGGCCGAAGATGTTGAAGTAGCGCAGGCTCACCGAGTCGATGCCGTAGCAGTTCCACCAGGTGCGCAGGAGCGACTCGCAGGCGAGCTTCGAGAAGGCGTAGGGCGAGAGCGGGTCCGGCCGCATCGACTCGACCTTGGGAAACCCCGGCGCCGCGCCGTAGGCGCTGCTCGAGGCGGCATAGACCACCCGGCGCACCCGGTGGCGGCGGCAGGCCTCCATCACGCGGATGGTGCCGGCGACGTTCGTCTCGAGGTAGTCGAGCGGCGCCTCGATGCTCTGCGGCACGCTGCCCCGCGCGGCCTGGTGGAAGACGAGATCCGCGCCGGCGAGCGCCTCGTCCAGCGCCGCCGCGTCGAGGATGCTGCCGCGCACGAACCGCGCACGGCCCGCGTCGCCGGCGAGGTTCGCCGTGCGCCCGTTCGACAGGTCGTCGAGCAGCGTGACGTCGGCGCCCAGCGCGACGAGCGCGTCGGCGAGGTGGCTCCCGATGAACCCCGCGCCGCCGGTGACCGCCACCCGGCGGCCGGCATAGGCGGCGCGGTGGGACTCGATCGCCGGATGGATCAGCGGAACGTCGCCTTGAACGCCTTGATCGCCGCGCCGAACTGGTCGTCGAGCCCCTTGAAGCTCTTCTTCTCGGCCAGCTGGTCGCGCACGGCCTTCGCCGGGCCCTGGAAGTGCTCGAGCAGGCCCTTCTCGAACGCGCTCACCTTGGCCACCGGGACGTCGTCCATGTAGCCCTTGCTGGCGGCGTAGAGCGAGATGCACTGGTCGATCACGTCGAAGGGGCCGAACTGGCCCTGCTTCAGCAGTTCCACCATGCGCGCGCCGCGGTCGAGCTGCTTCTGGCTGGCGGCGTCGAGCTCGGTGCCGAGCTGCGCGAACGCCTCCAGTTCGCGGTAGGCCGCGAGGTCGAGTCGCAGCGAGCCGGCGACTTCCTTCATCGCCTTGATCTGCGCGTTGCCGCCCACGCGGCTGACGCTGATGCCCACGTTGATGGCGGGGCGCACGCCGGCGGCGAACAGCTCGGGCTGCAGGTAGATCTGGCCGTCGGTGATGGAGATGACGTTCGTCGGGATGTACGCCGACACGTCGCCTTCCTGCGTCTCGATGATCGGGAGCGCCGTCAGCGAGCCGCCGCCGTTCTCGTTGGAGAGCTTGGTGGCGCGCTCGAGCAGGCGGCTGTGCAGGTAGAAGACGTCGCCCGGGTACGCCTCGCGGCCCGGCGGGCGGCGCAGCAGGAGCGACAGCTCGCGGTAGGCGACGGCCTGCTTGGACAGGTCGTCATAGACCACCAGGACGTGCTTGGGCGCCTTGCCTTCCTTGCCCTGCCACATGAAGAACTCGCCCATCGCGCAGCCCGAGTAGGGGGCGATGTACTGCAGCGGCGCGGGGGCCGAGCTGCCGGCGTTCACGACGATCGTGTAGTCCAGGGCGCCGTTCTTGCGCAGCGTCTCGACGACGCCGGCGACGGTCGAGTCCTTCTGGCCGACGGCGACGTAGATGCACACCACCGCGTCCGGGGTGCCCCAGTACTTCTTCTGGTTGATGATGCAGTCGAGGCAGACGGCGGTCTTGCCGGTCTTGCGGTCGCCGATCACCAGCTCGCGCTGGCCGCGGCCCACCGGGATCATGCTGTCGACGGCCTTGATGCCGAACTGGAGCGGCTCCTTCACCGGCTGGCGCGCGGCGATGCCGGGGGCCACGATGTCCACCTTGCGGGAGGACGAGGCGCGGATCGCCGGGCCGCCGTCGAGGGCCACGCCCAGCGGGTCGACCACGCGGCCGAGCATCTCCATGCCCACCGGCACCTCCAGGATGCGGCCCGTGGCCTTCACGGTGTCGCCCTCGCGGATCAGGTCGGTGTCGCCGAAGAGCGCGGCGCCGACGGTGTCCTGCTCGAGGTTCATGGTCAGGCCGGTGACGGCCTTGCCGCTCTGGGTCTGGAACTCGAGCAGCTCGCCCGACATCACCTTGCCGAGGCCGTAGACGCGGGCGATGCCGTCGCCCACCTCGACCACCTGGCCCACCTCGGAGATCTCGAGCTGGGAGGAGAAGTTCTGGATTTCCTGCTTGATGACGGATGCGATCTCGTCGGTCTTGATCTTCACGGCGTGCCTTTCGGGTTCTCTTGGGTCGGTGGTTCGGTGCGGGTCGCGCGGGAGGCGCGGGTGGACTGGTTCAGGCGACGAAGGCCCCGGCGTCGCGGCCTCCGAGGCCGCCGTCGAGGAGCGCCGCGCGCATGCGGCGGAGCTGGGCGGCGACCGAGCCGTCGATCAGCCGGTCGCCGATGCGGAGCTTCAGCCCGCCGATCATGGCGGGGTCGGCGTGGAAGTGGATGACGGGCTCCTTGCCGAGCGAGCGCCGCAGGTCGGCGGCGAGCGCCTCGCGCGCCGGGCCGTCGACGCTTCCGGAGGCGGTGAACACGTCCACCTCGACGCGCCCGAAGGCTTCCTGCTCCATGGAGTCGAACGCCTCGGCGATGCCCTCGAGGCCGGCGAGCCGGCCCTTGCGGTTGAGCACCAGCATGAAGTTGAGGAGCGTGTCGGTCACCTTGCCGCCGAACATCCGGCGCAGGCTCGCGGCGCGTCGCGCGGGGTCGACGATCGGCGAGCGCAGGAACTCGGCGAACTTGCGGTCCGCGCGCGCCAGCTCGGCAACCTCGCGCAGCTCCGCGCCCATCGACGCGATGCCGGCGTCGCCCCCGAGCTCGCGGGCGAGCTGGTAGAGCGAGCGGGCGTAGACCTTGGCGACCTCGTCGACCTGGGTGGGCATCGGTTCCTCAGCGGCGGCCGGAGGCGAGTTCCTGGAGCGACTCCTGCACCAGGCGCTGGTTGTCCTGGTCGTTCACCTGCCGGCGCAGGATGCGCGCGGCGATGTCCGTGGCGAGCGCGGCCGACTGCGCGTGCAGCTCGGCGACCGCGGCCTTGCGCGCGGCCTCGATGTCGGCGTTGGCGCGCGAGACGCGCTCGGCCAGCTCCTGCTCGTTGCGGGCCTTCAGCTCGTCGGCGACGCGCTGCGCGTCGGCGCGGGCCTGCTTGATCATCGCCGCGGACTCCTCGCGGGCGCTGGCGAGCTGGCGCTCGAAGTCCGACTGGGCCTTCTTCGCGGCCGCGCGGGCCTCCTCGGCGGCCTTGATCTCGCCGACGATCTTGGCGTTGCGGTCGTCGAGGCCCTTGGAGACCTTGGGCCACACGAAGATCGAGAGCGCCAGGAAGACCACGCCGAAGACGGCGAAGGCGGTCGCGGCGGGCAGGATCTCGAAGGCGACCGGGTTGGATCCGCCTTCGGCGGCGGCGAGCAGGAGGGAGTGCATTCGGTGCTCCGTGGTGGTTGCCCGCGACGGGCGGGCGCCGTGAAGGGCCTCGCGCCCCCTCCGGGGCGCGAGGCCGGGGGGGGCCCATGTTGTTTCCCCGCACCCACACCACGACCGCCCACACCCC
>JBEITQ010000022.1:0-13731 GCA_040374835.1 Phycisphaeraceae bacterium
GCGGAGGCGGCGGCGCAGGCAGCGGCGGGCGATCGCGGGGCCGATGGCGCGCGGACGGCCTCGGGCGATCGCCCGGCGGTCGACGTGGCCGGCCCGGCGCCCTGCCCGATCGCGCGGATCGCCGACCGCTGGCGGATGCAGGTCGAGATCACCGCACCGGGGGCGGCGGAGCTCGGCCGGTTCCTGACCGCGTCCCGGAATGCCGGGCTCCTGCGCCCCGGGGAGGCGATGGCCGTCGACGTGGATCCCGTGGCCTTGATGTAGGCACCGGGAAGGCGCCCCGATCCCATACACTTGGTCGGCTTCGGACGGCCTCCGCCCGCCGACCGAGCCACAGGAGCGCGCGACCCCATGTCCGATCCCGCCACGGGTTCCGGTCAAGCACCCCACGCACCCCTCGCGCCCACCGGACGCGCCGTGAACGCGTGGAGCCCCGAGTACGTCGAGGCGATGCACGCGGCGTGGAAGGCCGACCCGGCTTCCGTCGACGCGTCGTGGAACCAGTTCTTCCTCGGCTACGAGCTTGGCGCCGAGCGTCCGGCCGAGGCCGCGCCCGCCGCCGGCGGGGCCGATCCCGCGCAGTCGAAGGTCGACGCGCTGGTCGAGGCGTACCGCCGGCTCGGGCACCTCGGCGCGGACCTCGACCCGCTCGGGACGAAGCGCCCCATGCCGGAGTCGCTCGCGCTGTCGGCCTTCGGACTCGGCGGCGCGGACCTGGCGCGCACCTTCTCGACCGGGACGCTGCCGATCGGCCCGTCCGCGACGCTCGCCGACATCGTCGCCTTCCTGCAGAAGGCCTACTGCGGCACCGTGGGAGCGGAGTTCGGCTTCATTTCCTGCCCGGCGCGCCGGGCGTGGATCGCCGAGCGGATGGAGGCGCTTGCCGCGCGCGGCGCGGGCGACGCGGCCGCCAAGGTGCGCATCCTGGACCGGCTGGTGGCGGCCGACGGCTTCGAGAACTTCCTGGCGACGCGGTTCATCGGCAAGAAGCGCTTCGGGCTCGAGGGCGGCGAGTCGCTCCTCGTGGTGCTCGACCGCGTGCTCGGCGAGGCCGCGCGCGCGGGCGCCGAGGAGTGCGTGATGGGCATGGCCCACCGCGGCCGCCTGAACGTGCTGCACAACGTGGCCGGCAAGCCGGCCGAGATGATCCTCACCGAGTTCGAGGAAAGCTGGGAGCCGCACTTCGAGGCGGGCGGCGGCGACGTCAAGTACCACCAGGGCTTCAGCGGGCCATACCGCACGGCCTCGGGCGCCGAGGTGCGCGTGTCGCTCTGCGCCAACCCGAGCCACCTCGAGTTCGTGGCGAGCGTGGCGACCGGCCGCGCGCGCGCGCGCCAGGAGCGCGTGGCACGCACGCTGGCCGAGGGCCGGCGCAAGGTGCTGCCGATCCTGATCCACGGCGACGCGGCGCTGCCCGGGCAGGGCGTGGTCGCGGAGACGCTGAACATGTGCGGCCTCGACGGCTACGACGTCGGCGGCACGGTGCACGTGGTCATCAACAACCAGGTCGGCTTCACCACCGACAGCCGCGATTCGTACGCGGGCCCGTACTGCACGAACGTCGCCCGCATCGTCGAGGCGCCGGTGTTCCACGTGAACGGCGGCGACCCCGAGGCGTGCGACTTCGCGGCGCGCCTCGCGGCCGAGTGGCGCGCGGCGTTCGGCGAGGACGCCTTCATCGACATGTGGTGCTGGCGCAAGCACGGCCACAACGAGACCGACGAGCCGAACTTCACGCAGCCGGTCATGTACCGCCGCGTGCGCGCCGCGAAGCCCGTGGTGAACCGCTGGGCCGAACGGCTGGCCGCCGAGGGCACCATCCCGGCCGACGGCCTCGAGTCCCGCACGAAGGCGCTGTTCGCCGAGCTCGACGCCGCGCAGAAGCGCGCCAAGGATCGGCCGAGCGAGCCGGGACATGCCCCGTACGAGGGGGCGTGGAAGGGCCTGCGCGGCGCGTGGAGCGACGACCCGGTCGAGACCGGCGTGGCGCCGCGCACGCTCAAGTCGCTGGCGACGCAGCTGGCGGCGGTGCCGGAGGGCTTCGGCGCGCACAAGACCGTGGCCAAGGGCGTGACCGCCCGCGCCGCCGTGGACGCCGGCAACGTCGACTGGGCGACCGCGGAGCTGCTCGCCTACGCCTCGCTCGTCGAGGAGGGCGACACCGTCCGCCTCACCGGGCAGGACGTCAAGCGCGGCACCTTCAGCCACCGCCATGCCGCGCTCGTCGACCAGGAGACCGGCGAGCAGTGGATCGCGCTGCAGCACCTCAAGGGCGCGACGGGCCGCTTCGAGATCTTCAACTCCCCGCTCACCGAGTGCGCGTGCCTGG
Source organism: Phycisphaeraceae bacterium (assembly GCA_040374835.1). GTDB lineage: Bacteria > Planctomycetota > Phycisphaerae > Phycisphaerales > SM1A02 > UBA966. Next base: position 2,330 of record JBEITQ010000022.1, read on the forward strand.
GCTTCGAGTACGGCTACTCGCTCGTCGACCCGCGCGCGCTGGTCATCTGGGAAGCGCAGTTCGGCGACTTCGCCAACGGCGCGCAGGTCATCGCCGACCAGTTCATCGCGTCGGCCGAGGCCAAGTGGTTCCGCTCGTCGGGCCTCACCATGCTGCTGCCGCACGGCTACGAGGGCCAGGGGCCCGAGCACTCGAGCGCGCGCATGGAGCGCTTCCTGCAGCTGGCCGCCGAGGACCGCCTGCAGGTCGTGTACCCGTCGACCACCGCGCAGGTGTTCCACGTGCTGCGCCGCCAGCAGCGGCGCGCGTTCCGCAAGCCGCTGGTGGTGATGACCCCGAAGAGCATGCTCCGCCTGCCGGCCGCGCAGAGCCCGGTGGCGGAACTGGCGCACGGGCAGTTCCAGACCGTCATCGCCGACCCGTCGAAGCCCGATCCCAAGCGCGTCCGCCGCGTCGTCCTGTGCACGGGCAAGCTCTACCACGAGCTCGATGCCGCGCGCCACGAGGGCGGCGGCAACCCGTCGGTGGCCATCGTGCGCGTCGAGCAGCTCGCGCCGTTCCCCGCCGAAGAGGTTCGCGCGCAGCTCGCCCGCTACCCGGACGCCAAGGCCGTCTGGGCCCAGGAGGAGCCGGAGAACATGGGCGCGTGGCACCACGTGCTCGCGCGCTTCGCCGAACGGGGCGGGCCGGTGCCGGCGTACGCGGGCCGTCCCGCGCAGTCGAGCCCCGCGGTCGGCAGCAGCAAGCGCCACGCGAAGGAGCAGGCGAAGGTGATCGCGGCGGCGCTCGGCACCGCCGACGCGGCCACCGCCCCGGAGGCCAAGGCCGCCGGCAGGAACAAGGGAAGCGCCGCCCGCTGAGCGGGCGACGCGCATGACACGTCACGCGCACGGAGAAGACGACCGATGGACATCGTGGTTCCCAGCCCAGGCGAATCGATCACCGAGGTCACCCTCGGCCAGTGGCACAAGCAGGACGGCGACTGGGTGGACACCGACGAGATCCTCGTCGACATCGAGAGCGACAAGGCGACGCTCGAGGTGCGCGCCCCCGCGGCCGGCGTGCTGCACGTGAAGGCGAAGGCCGGCGCGGAACAGAAGGTGGGCGCGGCGATCGCGTCGATCGACACGTCCGCGGCGAAGCCGGCGGGCGGTGGCGCGCCGGCGGCCAAGGCCGCGGCGGCGGCCGTGACGGCTTCCGCGCCTGCGGCGCCAACCGAGGCCAAGCCCGACGGCGGCCGCAAGGCATCGTCGCTCGCCCGCAAGGTGGCGGCCGACAAGGGCGTCGACCTCGCGAACGTGTCCGGCAGCGGCACGGCGGGCCGCATCGTGGTCGCGGACGTCGAGCGCGCGGCGACCGGCGTGGCGGCGATCGCCAATCCCGTGAAGCCCGTGGCCCCGGCGGCGGCCCCCGCCCCGCTGGCCGTGGCGGGCGCGCGCGGCACGCGCCGCGAGCGCATGCCGAAGATCCGGCAGCGGATCGCCGAGCGCCTGGTGCAGGCGCAGCACACGGCGGCGATGCTCACCACCTTCAACGAGTGCGACATGACCGAGGTCATGCGCCTGCGCGCCGAGCACAAGGAGAGCTTCGAGAAGCACCACGGCGTGGGCCTTGGCTTCATGAGCTTCTTCGTCAAGGCGTGCACCAGCGCCCTGCGGCGCTTCCCCAAGGTGAACGCCTACTTCATGGGCGAGGAGATCGAGCACCACGACTACTGCGACGTCTCGATCGCCGTGGGCACCGACCGCGGCCTCGTGGTGCCGGTGCTTCGCAACGCCGAGGCGATGACCTTCGCCGAGATCGAGCTGGCGATCCGCGGCTTCGCGGCGCGCGCGCGCGAGGGCAAGCTCTCGGTCGACGAGATGTCGGGCGGCACGTTCACGATCACCAACGGCGGCATCTACGGCAGCCTGATGTCGACGCCGATCCTGAACCCGCCGCAGAGCGCGATCCTCGGCATGCACGCGATCAAGAAGCGCGCGGTCGAGGACCCGCGCAACCCCGGCCAGGTCGCGCTGCGCCCGATGATGTACCTGGCGCTCAGCTACGACCACCGCATCATCGACGGCGCGGAGGCCGTCAGCTTCCTCGTGCACGTCAAGGACTGCATCGAGAAGCCGGAGCGGCTGCTGCTCGACTGATATTCGTGCCAGGAACGGGTGTCCCCATCTTCCCTCGGAAATTGGGGACACCCGTTCCTGGCACCTATTTGAGCCGGCCCATCAGGTCCTTCACCGCCGCCTCGAGCTGCGCGTCGCGGCCGGTGCACTCGTCCTCGGGGGTCTGCGGGACCACCAGGTCGGGCTTCGCGCCGTTGAGCTCCATGTCGGTGCCGTCCGGCAGGTACCAGCCGCGGAACGGCGTGCGCACCGTGGTGCCGTCGACGAGCGAGGCGCTGCCGGTGGAGATCACGCCGCCGTAGGTCTGCATGCCCACCAGCGTGCCGCGCTTCAGCGTCTTGAAGGCGTGCGCGGTGATCTCGGCGTTCGAGAAGCTCTTCTCGTTGCAGAGCATCGCCATCGGCTGCGAATAGCGCTGGATGAAGAGCCGGTCGACCGGGTAGTGCCCCTTCTTCGACGGGTCGGCGCCGCGCGGCACCGTGTAGGCGTGCGGCGGGATCATGATCGACGCGAGCAGCCGGTCCGCGGTCCACCCGCCGCCGTTGTTGCGCACGTCGACGATCAGGCCGTCCTTGCCCGCGGCCGCCGCGTAGAGGTCGCGCTCGTAGGCGTCGAGCGACGGCTGGTCCATGCTCGCGATGTGGATGTACCCGATGCGCCCGCCCGAGAGGCGGTCGACCTCCTCGCGGGAGCGGCGCAGCGTCTCTTGGTAGGACAGCTCGCGGATCTCGCCCGACGACGACGGCACGAGGATCGCGTCGAGCTCCATCGCGTCCCCGCCCGCGGCAGGCACGCGCATGACGCGCACCACCGTCTCGCGGCCGAGCGTGCCCATGAACGCCTCCTCGATCGACATGCCGGGCTTCACGGCCTCGCCGTCGACGGCGACGATCACGTCGCCGACCGCAAGCGGCGTCTGCCCCTTGGTGGCCGGTCCATCGCGGAGGATGTCGGTCACCTTGAAGCCGCCGTCGGCCGGCACGTGCCGGATGCCGAGCTGGCCCACCGGGAACCGCGCCGCGCCGCCCATGCCGCCCGGGCTGCGCACGCCGAGGTGGCTCGCGTTCAGTTCGCCGAGGAAGCGGTTCGCCACGTAGTCGAACTCCTCGTCGGTGCGAGCGTTGGCGGCGAGCTTCGCCCACTTCTCGGTGAGCTTCGGCCAGTCGCAGCCGTTCATCGTGGGGCTGTAGAAGATGTTCCCCATGATCCGCGCCATCTCGCGGAACTTGGCGTCGCTCTGCGCGGCGAGGTCGAGCTCGACGGTGTCGGCGAACTCGACCGGCTTCGCGTCGCCTCCCGGCAGCCCGACCACCGTCGCGCCGCCGCGGGCCACCAGCACCAGCTTGTCGCCGGCGGGCGTCATCTGCTGGATCGAGCCCGACGGCCCGACCTTCTTCGCCTCGCCGCCGCTCCAGGCGATGCTCATCAGGCCGGCCGCGTCGCCGCTGCCGCCCATGAAGTAGACGCGGTCGCCGGCCGGGGACAGCTCGAGGTCCATCTCGCTGCCGGGCATCGACGTCAGGCGCCGCAGGCGCATCCAGGCATCGTCGAGGTCGAGGGGCTTGGGCTCCTCCTTCTTGGCCTCGGGCTTCTTCTCCTCGTCCTTCTTCTCGTCGGGCTTCTTCTCCTCGGGCTTGGCGCCGTCGGCCTTCGCGTCGTCCTTCCTGCCCTCGTCCTTCTTCGCGCCGTCCGGCTTGCCGCGCGCGCCGCGCTCGGCGGCCTTCTTCTTCGCGGCCTCGCCGGCGTCCTTGAAGTACTGGTCGAGCTCGAAGCGCTGCAGGCCCTCGAGGGACTTGTCCAGGAACACCAGGTACACGTCCGCGTCGTTCTCCACGCGGGTGGAGGCGAACGCGAGCACCTTGCCGTCGGCGCTCCAGCGCGGGTTTACGTCGGCGTCCGGGTGCCGCGACACGTTCACCGGCGGCGTGCCGCCGTCGGCGGGCACGATCCAGATGTCGCTGTTGAAGTCCGGGTCGTCCTGGCGGAAGGCGATCAGCCGGCCGTCCGGGCTCCAGCGCCAGTCGATGCCCTGGTCGAAGCCCGTACGCAGGTCCTTCTCCTCGCCGCTCGCGACGTCGCGCACCACCAGCGTGCGCAGGTCGCGGCGGTAGGCGACGCGCGTGCCGTCCGGGGACGGGCTCGGCGAACGCTCGCCGACCTCGGGCTTCGCGATGAACGGCTTCACGTCCACGCGCACCGCGTCGGCCCAGCGGGCGCCTTCGTCCTTCTTCGGCGCCTCCTTCTTGGCGGGTTCCTTCTTCGCGTCGGCCTCGGGCTTGGCGTCGCCCTCCTTCGCGGGCTCGGCGGCGGGCGCGTCAGCCTTCGGCTCGGCGGGCGGCTCGGCCGCGGGTGCGGCGGCGGGCTCCGCGGGCTTCGGCGGCGCGGTCTTCTCCTTGAACGCGCTGCGCAGCTCGCCGCGCGTGGCGGCGACGGTCGCCTCGTAGATCGAGTCGTTGCCGTCCATGTCGCTCGCGAACAGGAGCTTCGAGCCGTCCGGCATCCACGCGATGTCCTGCTCGCGCGCGGGCGTGCGCGTGACGCGCACGAAGGGCGAACGCTCCTCCATGCCCTTCACGTAGACGTCTCCGAACGCGACCAGCGCGACGGTCTTCCCGTCCGGCGACAGCTGCGCCTCGCTGACGTCGCGGCCGACGGCGCGCGGCCGCATGCGGTCGGCCTCGTCCTCGATGCCCTGAACCGTCAGGCGCGCCGGCGCGCTGCCCGGCTTCGAGAGGTCGAGGCGGAACAGGCCGTCCCAGCTGGTGAGGAACGCCGTGCGGCCATCCGCGGACACCGCGAGCTCGCGCACGTCGTCGTCGAACTTCGTGAGCTGCGTGCCCGCATCGCCGGCGGCAGCGGCGATCGGCTTGCGCCAGACATTGACGCTGCGGCCGTTGCCGCGGTCGGTCAGGTACACGAGGTCGCTGCCGGCAGGGAACGCCCACCCGTCGTTTCCGGGCCAGTTGGTGAGCGGGGTGAACGCGCCGGTCGTGCGGTCGAGCATCCACACGTCGCGCTGGTCCGGGCCCTGGTAGGCGCGCCGGCTCCAGGCGCTGCCGCCGCGCTCCATGATGACGGCCTTGCCGTCGGCCGTGGCGACGGGATGTCCGCCGAAGGCGTCGGTGACGCGCTCGACCGGCCCGCCGTCGAGCGGCACCATGAAGGGGCGCGTGGCGCGGTAGAGGTCGTTGTCGCGCGAGCTCTCGAAGTACGCCACGGCGCGGCCGGCGGCATCCACGCCGCAGCCGGACAGGATGGCGCCGCCCTCGCCGAAGGTGAGCTGGCGCACCGCGCTGCCGTCGCTCTTCATGATGAAGAGGTTGCGCCCGCCGTCGCGGTCGCTGTCGAAGACGATGCTTGCGCCGTCCGGGCTGAACGCGGAACGACCTTCGTTGGAAGGGTTGGCCGTCAGGCGCACCGCGGCGCCACCGGACCCGGGCACCTTCCAGAGGTCGCCGCGCCAGCTGAAGGTCAGCACGGTGCCGTCCGGGCTGGCGGCGGGGTAGCGCGGCAGGTTGACGGTCTGGGCGTCGGCGGAGGCGGCGGCCAGCAACGCGGCCGCGGCGGACCAGGGGGTGGCGAACGCGGCGGGAAGTCGACGGGCGAAACGGGTGGCCACGGGGTGTCTCCTGGAGGGACCGAACGTCAGGAAAGACGCCCGTTTACGGGAATGGGGGGGTCCGTGCAAGCGCCTGCATTACGTCCTATAACTACAATCTTGAAATCTTGCCCCCGGAACTTGCTTGTCAGGTCCGTGAATTCGACTGTCGGTCTCGTGTGTGCATCTGCCCTGGGTGGCCGCGCAACCGATGCGCGGCCGGGAACCCCCAGGGTGAACCCGAGGACCGACCCCATGAGCGACTCCCTGCCCCGACCCTTGCCTTCCGTCAACGCGCTGCGCGCGCACCTGAAGCTTCTCGAACGTGGCGTCAACGACGCGCGCACGAAGCGCGTCGGGCCGACGACCCCTCCGCAGCTCGCCCGCGCCAGCGCGGCGTTCCCGGGCACGCGACCGGCTCCCGCCGCACAGGCCGCCCAGCGACCGATCCCGCCGACCTTCCGGCTGCCGCCGCGTCCCGCCTCGGACAAGCCGAAGGCCAAGTCCAAGGGCAGCACCGACTTCGCGGCCTTCTTCGAGGATGTGAAGCGCCGCGCCGCCAGCTGAGCGCATGCGCAGGCGGCGCGCCCCGAGGCGGCGCGCGACACCCAGGGTGACTGACGGGCGGCGATGGTGCCATGCGTACCATCGCCGCCCATGCGTTCCGAATCGCTCTCGTTCCTGCGGAAGCTCCTCGACACCCCGAGCCCGTCCGGCTTCGAGCGCGACGGGCAGCGCGTCTGGCTCGACTACGTGCGCGCGGCCGGCGCCACCCGCACCTGGAACGACGCCTACGGCAACTGCTTCGCCGAGCTGGAACCCACCGTGCCTGCGGCGGGCGGCACCCGGCCGTTCACCGTGGCCGTCTGCGGGCACGCCGACGAGATCGGCGTCATGGTCAACCACGTGGATTCCAACGGGTTCGTGTGGTGCCGCGCGATCGGCGGCATCGACGCGGGGTCGATCGTCGGAAAGCGCCTGCAGTTCCGGTCGTCCGTGCCGGGCGTGGCTGGGCCGGTGCTCGGCCTGATCGGCGCGACCGCCATCCACCTGCAGGACCGGACGGGCGAGCCGAAGGTGCGCAAGATGCACGAGCTGTTCGTCGACATCGGCGCGAAGGACGAGGCCGAGGCACGGGCGAAGCTCAACGTCGGCGACCCGGGCACCTTCCTCGACGGCAGCATGATGCTCGGCGAGCACCTGATCGTGGCGCGCGCGCTGGACAACCGGATCGGCACCTGGGTGGCCGCGGAGACGCTGCGGCTGTGCGCCGAACACGCGGAGCGCCGGGTGCGGGTGGTCGCGGTGAGCACGGTGCAGGAGGAAGTCGGCCTGCACGGCGCGACGATGGTCGCCGAGAGCCTGCGGCCCGACGTGGCGCTGGTGACCGACGTCGGGCACGCGACCGACAGCCCGGGCATCACGCACGCGCAGCACGGGCAGTTCAAGGTTGGGCATGGCCCGAAGGTGGCGATCGGCGGTGCCATGCAGCCCGAGGTGGTGTCGCGGCTGCTGGCGACGGCGGAGCGGCTGTCGATCGCGGTGCAGCGCGCGGCGACGCCGGGCTCGAGCGGCACGGACACCGACTCGATCTTCCTGGCGGCCGGCGGAATACCCTCGGGGCTCGTCAGTTTCCCCATCCGCTACATGCACACGACCGTCGAGATGGGCGACCTGCGCGACCTCGAGCGGATCCCGCAGGTGTTCGCGGGCTTCTGCGAGGGGCTGACGGGCGCCGAGCGGTTCGTGCCGGCGCTGTGACGCGCGGGTCCGGCCGGCGCGAGAGGTATCCTCGGATCCCGCGATGATCCAGTTCTTCTCCGTCGCCCTTCGCAACATGAAGACGGTGGGGACGGTCTGCCCGAGCTCGCCGATGCTGTCGCGGGCGCTGGCCGAGGTGGTCGATGCCGCACCGCAGCCGAGGCGGATCCTCGAGGTCGGCCCCGGGACCGGGCCGGTGACGCGCGAGATCCTGCGCAAGCTCGGGCCGCGCGACGTCCTCGACATCGTCGAGCTGAGCCCGGAGTTCTGCGACGACCTCGAGCGCAAGGTGCTCGGGCCGTGGCGGGGCCGCGGCCATGGGGCGCGGGTCACGCTGCACAACGCCGCCATCCAGGACGTGTCGCTCGAGGAAGCGTCGTACGACTGCGTGGTCTGCGGCCTGCCGTTCAACAACTTCGAGGTCGAGCTGGTGCGCTCCATCATGGACCGCATGCTCGAGCTGCTGAGGCCGGGCGGCGAGCTGACCTACTTCGGCTACGTGGGCGCGAAGGTCGCCAAGCGCGCCGTCTCGCACGGCTCGGGCCGAGAGAACATCGACGCGATCGAGCAGCTCGAGCGCGACCTGCACCTCGCGCACGCCGGCACCCGCCGCATGGTGCTCGCGAACATCCCGCCGGCCTTCGTCCGCCGGCTGCGCAAGCCTTGAAGGACGTCCAGGACCACTTCTTCCGCCTCGCGAAGGAGGAGGGCTACCGCGCGCGCAGCGCGTACAAGCTCACCGAGATCGACGACCGGTTCCGCATCCTGCGGCCGGGGGCGTGCGTGCTGGACCTCGGCGCCTGCCCGGGAAGCTGGATGCAGGTGGCGGCGCGGCGCGTCGGGGACCGCGGCGTGGTGGTGGGGGTCGACCTCAAGCCGATCGACCGGCGAGGCCTCGGATCGAACGTGTACCCGATGCAGGGCGACGTGCATGCGCTCGAGCGCGAGGACCTGCCGCCCGCGATGGAGGGCCGGCTCTTCGACGCGGTGATCAGCGACATGGGCCCCGACACGAGCGGCGTGCCGATGGCCGACAGCGCGCGCAGCGTGCAGCTCTGCCACGCGATGCTCGACCGGCTGCCGTTCCTGCTGCGGACGGGCGGGCATGCCGTGATGAAGGTCTACGAGGGCGCCGACTACCCCGCGATGCTGCGGCGCGCGCAGGGCCTCTTCGACGAGGCACGCGGCTTCAAGCCGAAGGCGAGCCGCGCGGAGAGCGTCGAGATGTTCGTGGTGTGCCGCGGCTACCGGGGCCCGGCACGGGAGGACGGCGCGGCGCGCGACCCGTCGCTTCCGAAGGGCAAGCCGAGCTCGGGGTGGAAGTAGGTGCCAGGAACGGGTGTCCCCACTTTCCCAGGAAAGTGGGGACACCCGTTGCTGGCACCTATTTTGAGGCGGCCGGCTGCAGCACGGCGAGCCGCCGCCCGGCCTCCTCGACGTTCGCGCGCGAGTTGAAGGCGCTGATGCGGAAGAACCCCTCGCCGTGGCGGCCGAACCCGGCGCCGGGCGTGACCACGAGCTGCGCCTGCGAGAGCAGCAGGTCGAACGCGTCCCAGCTCGGCATGCGGCCCGGGCACTCGACCCAGACGTAGGGCGCGTGGTCGCCGCCCCAGGTGCGGAGGCCCTGGGCCAGGCACGCCTCGCGCAGGATGCGCGCGTTGCCCATGTAGAAGTCGACCAGCGCGCCCATCTGCGCCTGCCCCTCGGGCGTGCACAGCGCCGCGACCGCCCGCTGCACGGGCCAGCTCACGCCGTTCGAGCAGGTGCTCCAGCGGCGCGTCCACAGCCGGTGGAGCGGGACGCGCTCGCCGGACCGCGTGCGGCCCTCGACCGACTTCGGCACCACGGTGTATCCCGCGCGGACGCCGGTGAACCCGCCGTTCTTCGAGAAGCTGCGGAACTCGATGGCGCACCGCTCGGCGCCGGGGACCTCGAACACCGACCGAGGGAGCGCGGGGTCGCGGACGTACGACTCGTACGCCGCGTCGTAGCAGAGCAGCGCGTCGTGCTCGAGCGCCCAGCGGACCCAGCGCTCGAGCTGCGGGCGCGTGATCATCGCGCCGGTGGGATTGTTCGGGAAGCAGAGGTAGACGACGTCGACCGGCGTGCGCGGCGGCTCGGGAACGAACCCGTTCTCCGGGGTGCCCGCGAGGTAGGTGAGCCCCTCGTAGCCGCCGCCCGCCATGGCCGGCCCGGTGTTCCCCTGCATCACGTTGTTGTCGACGTACACCGGGTAGACCGGGTCGCACACCGCGATGCGGTTGCCGCCCTCGGCAGGCGTGCCGGACGCCAGGATCTCGACGAAGGCGCTGGCATCCGGCTTGCTGCCGTCGGAGAGGAAGATCTCGTCCGGGGAGATCGAGAGTCCCCTCGGCGCCCATTCCGCGGCCACGATCGCCTCGCGCACGAACGCATGGCCCGTGGCGGGCCCGTAGCCCTGGAACGTCTCGCGGTGCGCCAGTTCCTCGACGCCGGCGTGCATGGCCGCGATCGCCGCCGGCGGCAGCGGCTCGGTCACGTCGCCCACGCCGCAGCGGATGATGCGCGGCGCGAGGTCGGGGTTCTCCGCGGCGAACGCCGCGACGCGCCGGCCGATCTCGGGGAAGAAGTAGCCGGCGGCCAGCGTGAGGTAGTGGTCGTTGACGAGGGGCATGGCGGGTGGGGCCGCGCGTCGCGGCGGCGGGTCCTCAGGGCGAGGAGAACAGCGACCCGTACTCCATCGGGTTGTCGACGATGCTGATGATGACCGCGGCGTCGACGTTGCGCATCGTCATGCGGTTGGTGCACGTGCCGAGCGTGGCGTGCAGCGTGTCCTGGTCGTTGCGCGCATCGGTGATGCGCCAGTCGCCGCCGGTCACGCGTGCGGCGACCTTCCCGTTCACGCAGTCGACGTCGAACTTCCCGCAGGTCCCGTGGAAGGCCCGGAAGACGATGTCCGCGCCGCGGTTGACGATCGAGACGTCCTCGGTGATCGCCCACGGCGTGAAGACGCGCACCTCGCCGTCGGTCGTGACGACGTCGGCGCCGCCGCGGTTCTCGTAGACCTGGACCTTGCCGTCCCGGGTGCGCACGCGGACGCGGCGGACCTCCGGCAGCTCGAGGTCGATGTGCGTGCGGTGCAGGAACGACTCCGGGGACGTGGACGTCCCGCGCACCACGAGCCTCGGCACGTCGCCGCCGCGCTGGACCTCGGCGCGGACCTCGACCTGCTTGAGCGACTCGAGGGCGTCGTCCTTGCGCGCATGGCCGTGGCGGGCCAGCACCTCGACGTTGATGAGCGCCTCGCCCTTGGTGTCGCGGCCGCCGCGGATCACCACGTCGCCCGAGAAGGTCTCGATGTCCACGTCGACGATGCCGTCCACCGGCAGCGCGTACATCCGCTCCTCGCGCTGGGCGCCGTCGAACGTCGCGTCGATCGCGTTGCCGGCCCGCGTCAGCCCGCGCTCGAGCGAGCTGCTGCCGTTGCAGGCGGCGAGCGCTGCGGGGAGCGCCGCGGCCGCGAGTGCGATCCATGCGCGCGCGGGCGGAATCGGGATTGGCATCCGGGCATTCTACGATGGCCCCATGGTCACGCTCGCGGCATCGATGGCTGCCCTGCTCGTCGCGCAGGCGCCCGGATCCCCGGCGGCCGGCGACCGAATCCGCATCTCGCTCCCGGCCGAGCGTGCATCGCTCCTCGGCGACGGCCCGACCGCAGGCCGCATGCTGCTCCTCCTCTGCTCGGACGCGCAGGTGGGGTCGCGCGCCCGCCCGCTGGATGCGCCGTTCTTCCGGGCGCCCCAGCCGATGTTCTCCGTGCCGGTCGAACGGCTCGTGCCGGGGCAGGCGATCGAGCTTGGCGCGGATGCGCTCTCCTTCCCGGTCCCGATCGCCGAGCTCGACGGCACGTACCGCGTGCAGGCCGTCTTCGACCGCTCGGCCGA
>JBEITQ010000069.1:0-8617 GCA_040374835.1 Phycisphaeraceae bacterium
CGCCCTCGGCGCAGAGGATCGGGTGGCCGTGCTCGAGGGCGCGCAGCTGCTCCAGGCTCTCGGTTCGCTCGAGGGGCGTGGGGGCAAGCCGCACGAAGACGTCGAGGAACGCGCGGCGGTAGGCGTAGAGGCCGACGTGCTTGCGCGGCGCGGCCGCGCCGGGCGCGCGGTCACGGTCGAAGGGGATGAGGCTCCTGCTGAAGTAGAGCGCGCGGCCGTCGACCGCGGTGACGCACTTCACGATGTTCGGGTTGGCGGGGTCCTCGCCGGGTGCGAAGGGCGAGACGAGGGTCGCCATCGGCATGTCCGGCCGCGCCGCGAGGGCCTCGACGGTGCGGTCCACCAGCGCCGGCTCGATCTGCGGCTCGTCGCCCTGCACGTTGACGATGAGCTCCTCGTCGAGCGTCCGCGCCACCTCGGCGACGCGGCTCGTGCCGTTTGGGTGCGCCGGGTCGGTCATGCGCGCCTCGAAGCCGGCGGCACGCACGGCATCCGCGATGCGTGCGTCATCGGTGGCCACCAGGATGCGCCCGACCGAGCGGCAGCGGGCCACGCGCTCGAGCACGTGGACGATCATCGGCTTCCCGGTGAGGTCGGCGAGCGGCTTGCCCGGGAAGCGGGTGCTGGCCATGCGCGCGGGGATGACGGCGGCGGCTCGGACGGTCACTTGGGGTCCCCTCCGGCGGCGGGCTTCGGGGCGAGGGCGGCGCGCGCCGCCGCGCGGGCGCGATCCGGATATCCGTCTCCGAAGGCGTAGACGTTGTGCGCCGCGTCGCGCTGCAGGCCGCGGTCGAGCGGGTGCAGGCCGTGGCCGAGGGTCAGCAGCACGTCGGTGCTCGCCCACGGGTCGTCGCGGAAGTAGCTGTGGCCGAGCCAGCTTCCCAGGCGCTGCTCGGCGTTCGAGACGTCGACCAGGTCGACGTTGGCGTTGTCCTCCAGGAACCCGACCTGCGCCGGCGTCAGCGTGTCGAGGGGGCGGCCCAGGCGCGCGAACCCGGAGATCCACGAGGACATGTCGAGGGCCTTGTCGCGGCTGCTCACGTAGATGGTGACGCGCTCGGGAAGTTCCGTGGCGCCGTCCGAGACGGCATCGCGGAAGTCGCCCAGATCCATGTCCGGGGCCACCAGCACGAGGCGCCCGAGTCGCAGCGCACGGCGCGCGTCGTCCGCGCCCTCGTGGGCGTGCATCAGCCGCAGCTGCTGGATCGCCTGCACGGCGATTGGTGCGCCGGCGCTGTGGGCGATCACGTGGATGGCACGCGCCCGGGTGCGGGAGCCGATGAGGGAGACCAGCTGGCGGAAGCTGCGCGTGGACGCGCTCGCGGAAGCCTTGTCGATGTCGTAGTCGAAGACGCTGCCGCGCGACGGCCACTCGAACGTCATCACCGCGCCGTCGCGCCCGAGGTAGTGGAAGAGGCCGGCCGCCAGCGCCGCGTTGTCCGGCACCGTCGTGTTGAAGCCGTGCACGAAGACGTAGACGTTGCCGGAGGTCCCCTTGGCGAGCTCCGCGTCGATCCCCTCGGCGAACCGGCCCATGACCTTCTCGTCGAGCCCGGGCGAGGGGTCGAGCTTCGCGGGCCCCGCCCAGAGCGGGCCGTAGTCGGTGAGCGAGCGAAGCGTCATCGCCGGCCCGTCCATGCGCCCGGGCCGTCGCGACGTCTCCAGCAGTGCGTCCCAGGTCTCGCCGGAATCCCCGACGCCGACGTTCAGCTCGCAGAGGCGGAGGATGCTGGTGTTGCGCTTCGTGTTGAAGTACCGGGCGGGCGGGGCCCCGGGATCCACGCCGCGCGTCGAGGCGCAGAAGACGGTGACGGTCGGCGTCCGCGACGGCGCGGGCGTGGCGGCGAACGGGTCGGCGCCCCCGGCGTCGAAACCGACGGGCGTCGGCATCAGGACGGTGGCGCAGCCGGCGAGCAGGGCAACGGCCAGCAGGCAGAGCAACGCGGCGGCCGCCGCGGCGGGCAGGCGCGTGGCGCTCGGCGCGCGGCCGGTCATCCGAGCGTTCGGACCAGCTCGTCCACTTCCTTGCGGCGCACGCGCACGTCCCGGAAGGCGATGTTCTTGCGCACGATGGCGCTGCAGATCTCCGCGGCTTCCTTGGCGTGCGCGCCCGACTTCTCGAGCTTCGCCAGCTCGATGAGGGAGAGCATGAGGTCGTACTTGATCTCGAGCTCGCGCTCGGACTGCGTGGCGTCGAGCGCGGCGAGGGCCTCCTTGAACTCGCCCACCGCCTCGGAGTGCCAGCCTTCCTTCGCGAAGCACTTGCCGAGCATCCACGCGCTGTTGACGCGCAGCTTCGGGTCGTCCTTCGCCGCCTGGAACGCGGCCATCGCGTCCTCGTACCGGCCGAGCTCGTACTCCACGCGGCCGAGGTCGGCCTTCATCTCGCGGTTGGTGGGGTACTTGCCGACGCGCTCGCGGTAGATGGTGCCCTCGAGCTCCAGGAGCTCCATGCGCGCCTTGTCCGCGGCGGCCTGCAGCGACGGGTTGTCCGGCGCCTGCTCGAGCTGCTCGGCGGCCGTCCGCGACGCACGGCGCAGCTGCGCGATGCGCAGGTCGTCCGCGTTCAGCTTGAAGCGGTACTCGGCCAGCTCCCGGAAGCCGGCCATGTACACGGCGATGGCCTGCTGCTCGTCGTCGCCCTGGCCGCGCTTGCGCAGGAGCTGCGCGTAGCGGTTGACCGCCTCGGGGGACTTGGGGTTCTGCTCCCAGTCCTGCTTCGCCTTGTCGATGGCGGTCTCGGTGCTGCCGCCCGCGCCGGAGATGCTGTTGGCGGCCTCGAGCTGGCGCTGGCGCTCGGCGTCGCGCACCTGGCCGCGGAAGCCGCCCTCCTGGCCGTAGGTCTTCTCGTAGCCGCCCTGCTTGATGGCGCGCGCGGCCGTGAGCTGGCGCATCTCGTGCTCGAGGTTGGTGTCGGACGGGTCGAGCCGCTGGGCCTCCTCGCCGCAGGCGAACGCCTCGTCCCAGGCCTGCACCTCGGAGAAGAGCTCCATCGCCTTGAGCCACACCTTCTTCTGCGGCTTGGCCTTCATCACCCCGCGCAGGATGTTGAGCATCTTGGGAGCAAGCCACTGCCCGACCTCGACCTGCGCCGCCTTGCCGGCGGCCTCCAGGAAGCGCAGCGCCGCGGACGCGTTGTTCAGGTCGCGCATCCACGTGTATTCCGCGACCACCATCTTGTCGATCGCGGACGGGCCGTCGATCTCCTTGATGTCCTTGCCGGTGGCCGCGCCGCCGGTTCCCACGTGGTGCTTGCACGCCACCTGGTACATGCCCTCGTGCGCCTCGACGTTCGCCGGGTCGAGCTTCAGGCCGTTGGCGTAGAGCTGCAGCGCGTACTCGAGCTGGTCGGCCTCGCCCACGGTGCGGGCGTGCTCGAAGAACTTGCGCGCCTTGTCGGGCTGCGCCTCGAACGGCTTCGCCGCGTTTCCTGACTCGCCTTTGCGCCAGCCGAAGATCACGATCCGGGCTCCTCCTGGTGTGGGGACGTGGGGATTCCGTAGCGTAGCATCGGCCGCGATGGCCGAAGGTTCCCCGAGCGCGGCAGGCGGGCGCCCCGTCGTCCTCTTCCCCGACCCCATGCTGCGGCGCAAGGCCCAGCCCGTGCGGTCGGTGGACGCCGCGGTGCGCGAGCTGGTCGCCGACATGTTCCGGACGATGGACCTCGAGGACGGGGCGGGCCTGGCGGCCCCGCAGGTGGGCGAGTCGGTGCGCGTCTTCGTGACCGGCACGAGCGAGCGCGACGTGCCGCGGCGCGCCTTCATCAACCCGGTGATCGTGGACCTGGGCGGCGAGCTGGAGTGGATGGAGGAGGGCTGCCTGAGCCTTCCCGGGATCCGCGGCAGCGTGCGCCGTCCGGTGACGGTCACGATCCGGGCGATCGACCTGGAGGGCCGCGAGTTCGAGGAGACCCGCAGCGACTTCGCCGCGCGCGTCTGGCAGCACGAGCTCGACCACCTCGACGGCATCCTGATCATCGACAAGATGAGCCCGATCGACCGCCTCAGGGTGCGCCGGCAGGTGAAGGACCTCAAGCTCGCGGCCGGCGGCGATGGCTGACCTCCCCGAGGTGGTGTTCCTGGGCGCCGGTGCCTTCGGCGTGCCGACCCTGGAGGCCCTGGCGAGGGCCGGACGCGTGGCGCTCGTCGTGAGCCAGCCCGACCGCGAGGCGGGGCGGGGCAAGCGGCCCACGCCGACGCCGGTCAGCGAGTTCGCGCTGGCGCATGGGCTCCCGCTCCTGCGAACCGAGGATTGCAACGCCCCGGAGGCAAGCGCGCGCATCCGCGGGGCCGCCGCCGATGCCGCCGCGCGTGCCGGTGCGTCCGGTCGCCCGCAGCCCGGCGGCGCGATGGTGGTGATCGCCTTCGGGCAGAAGCTCGGGCCGGCGCTCCTGGACGGACTGTTCGCGATCAACCTGCACGGCTCGCTGCTTCCGCGCTGGCGCGGTGCGGCGCCGGTGCAGCGGGCGCTGATGGAGGGCGACCGGGTGGCGGGCGTGTCGGTGATCTCGCTCGCCGAGCGGATGGATGCGGGCGTGGTCTATGCCGAGGCGCCGCGGGAGATCGGGCCGCGCGAGACCGCGGGCGAACTGCACGATGCGCTGGCGGCGCTCGGCCCCGACGTGGTGTCCGGCGTGCTGGCGCAGTGGATGGCGGGCCGGGCGGCGCCTGCCGTGCAGGACGAATCGCGCGCGACGCGGGCGCGGAAGCTGTCGCGCGCCGACGCCTGGGTGGACCTGTCGATGCCCGCATCGCGCGTGCGGGCGCGGGTGAACGGGCTGAATCCCTGGCCGGGGTGCGCGGCGGAGGTCGATGGGCGATCGATCGTCGTGCGCCGGTGCGAGGAAGTGGCGTGCGATGCGCCCGCCCGGCCCGCGGGAACGCTCGAGGCGGACGGCACGCTCTGGTGCGGGCAGGGCGCGGTGCGGATCCTCGAGGTGCAGCCGCCCGGCGGCAGGACCATGGAGTTCGGCGCGTGGGCGCGCGGCGCGCGGCTCGCGGCGCCGGCGACGCTCACGAGCGCGCCCCCGGCGACGGCCTGAGCGCTTGCCCATGCAGGACCTTCCCGCCGAGCTCCTCGACTACCCCTTCGACCCCGTGCACGTGGCGACCGAGCCGGCGCATCCGCGCGATGCCGCGCGGCTGATGGTGATCGACCGGGCGCGCGGCACGGTGGAACACGCCCACGTGCGCGATCTCGGGCGCTGGATCGGCGCGGGCGACGCGCTCGTCGTGAATCGCTCGAGCGTGCTGCGTGCGCGCCTGGTGATGGAGGGCACGGAGGGCCTGCTGCTCGAGCCGTGCGCCGACGGGTGCTGGCGGATGATGCTGCGGCGCGCGAAGCGCTTCGCGGCCGGGGACCGGCTGCCGCTCCTGGGGCCGCACGGCGCGACGGGCGACGCGGTGCTGCTCGTGGCACGCGATGCCGAGGCCTGGCGCGTGCGCCTGGCGGCAGGCCCCGCCGGCGGATCCGAGGCCGACATCATCGAACGCTCCGGCTGGACGCCGCTTCCCCCGTACATCCTGAAGGCGCGCGAGGCGCGGCACGAATCCGGCGACGACGACGCCGACCGACGCGAGTACGAGTGCGTGTACGCCGATGCCGCGGCGCGAGGGTCGGTGGCGGCGCCGACGGCGGGGCTCCACTTCACGGACGGGCTGCTGGCGTCGCTCGCCGCCGCGGGCGTGCGGCGGGAGGAGCTGGTGCTCCACGTGGGGGCCGGGACCTTCAAGCCGGTGGATGCCGGCACGCTCGCGGCGCACCCGATGCATTCGGAGCGCATGTCGGTGCCCGCCTCGACCGCGGCCATGCTTGCCGCGCGCCCGCGGCCGCGCATCGTCGCGGTGGGCACCACCACGGCGCGTGCGCTCGAGTCGCTGCCCGAGCCCGTGCCGGCCGGCGGATGGAGCGGCGAGACGTCGATCCTGATCGCGCCGGGGCACCGCTTCCGCCACGTCGACGGCATGATGACGAACTTCCACCTGCCGCGAAGCACGCTGCTGGCGCTGGTGGGCGCCTTCGTCGGGCTCGAGCGGCTGAAGGAGCTCTATGCCCTGGCGCAGCGCGAGGGGTACCGCTTCTACAGCTTCGGCGATGCGATGCTGATCCTGTAGCGGCGGTGCGTGGTAGCGTCGCCCAGCCGATTTCTCCCGCGATGCGGCGCCTTCGAGATGACACCCGCCTTCAACGCCGATCCCGTCCGTGCGCCCGGCATGCCGGAGGGCCCGGGCGGCCGTCCCGCCGTCCGCGAATCCCGCTCGGGCCGCGGTCTCTTCGCGCTGGCGGCGGCATCCGCCGGAATGGCGATCCTCGAGCTCGACGGCGAGGTCTTGCCCGACGCTGGAAGGCTCAGCGTGCAGGTGGGGGAGCGCGAGCACCTTCATCCGCACCCCGATGCGCTGGCGGCCGACTGCGTCGATCGCTGCCGCTGGCGCTTCCTCAACCACTCCTGCGACCCGAACTGCTGGTTCGACGGTCGCATCCTCCGGGCGCGGCGCGACATCTCGCCCGGCGAGCAGCTGACCTTCGACTACAACTGCACCGAGTGGTCGATGGCGTCGCCGTTTGACTGCGCCTGCGGTGCCTGCGACGGTGCCCCGGTGCGCGGATACGCACACCTCGATGCGGCCGGGCGCATGCGCCGGGCCGCGCATGCGGCGCCGCATCTACGGTCACGCGGGGCGGACGGAAGCGCTTGAGGGCCGGCGGCCCGCCCGCCGGGGCCCGTCACTCCACGGCGTATTCCAGGCTCACCACCACGCGCAGCGTCTTGTCGATGGTCG
This sequence comes from Phycisphaeraceae bacterium, assembly GCA_040374835.1. GTDB lineage: Bacteria > Planctomycetota > Phycisphaerae > Phycisphaerales > SM1A02 > UBA966. The sequence goes on from JBEITQ010000069.1 coordinate 6,783, forward strand.
AGGTGTCGTACTGACCCCACTCGCCGCCGTCGATTGCGCCGCGCGCGAGCACCTGGATGACGCCCTGGCTGGCGTTGACCAGTCTGCCCACGCGCGAGCCGCTGCCGTCGGCGAGCGTGCGTGCCCGTTCCATGGCGTTTCGCGTGGCCTCGTCGAGGAGCTTCATCTTCTGCGACTCGATGGCCGAGATCGTGTAGCTCGGCGCGCCGCTCTCGATCGGGACGCCGTCGCGGATCAGGCCGGTGATGCCGCGCGACAGGGCCTCCACGGCCTCGACCTTCGTGGTGTGGACGGCGACCGACTGCGAGAGCGCGTAGGCCTCGATGTCGTTGGTCTCCTTTCCCTCTTCGTTGCGGCGCTTCACCGGGGCGGTCGTGATGGCGGAGATGCGCAGCTCGTCCGTCGTGAAGCCGCCGGCCTCCACGGCCCGCTGCACGCGCTCGACCGCCTCGCTCAGGCGCAGGTAGGCCTGCTCGCGCGTGGCGCCCTGGACCTTGACGGTCGAGCTCCAGGTGGCGGCGTCCGAGCGCACGTCGAGCATGGCCGATCCCTTGACGCTGATGCTGCTGGTGACGCGGCTGGCGACGATGGCGCGCGAGAGCGCCTGCGCGCCGTAGGCGCCCCGAGGGCGAGCGCGATCCCCAGGACGAACATGCCGAACCCGTTCGAGGCGATGAGCCCCATGGGCCAGCGCGGCCCGTTCCCCGTCGGTGCGTGCGATGACATCGGTGCTCCTCCTCCTGAGGCCTGGCGGTGCCGCGCGGGGCACGGGCTCCGGCCCGTCCGCGCGGCGTGCGGTCTCCGACCGCAGCGGCCCTCATCGGCGATCGGGCCCGGCCGCCGTTAGCCTGTGGACGATGGACACCGCCCGGATCTCGAAGGACGCCCTCCGCCTCACCGAGTGGCTCGCGCAGAAGTCGCTCGGGGGGCTCTCCCCGCTGTCGAGCGCCGTGGACCTGGCCGAGCGATACAAGCTCGACCTGTCCTACGGCACCGACGACAAGCGCGTGGACGCCCTGATCCGCTGGGAGACGACCAAGAACTTCACCGCCGGGTTCATCGCCGGCCTCGGCGGGGCGATCACGCTGCCGATCACCATCCCCGGCTCGGTGGCGGCGTCCTGGCTGATCCAGGCCCGCATGGTGGGGGCGATCGCCTGCATCTACGGGCATGACCCGCGGTCGGACAAGGTGCGGACGATGATCCTGCTCGCACTGGTCGGCGACGCCGGTGCCTCGAAGCTCCTGAAGGGCGCGGGGATCGCGGCCGGGCGGACGCTTGCGATGAAGGCGCTCGAGGGCGCCTCCAAGCGCACGATCACCGCCGTACAGAAGGAAGTGGGCAGCAAGCTCATCGTCCAGTCCGGCACGAAGGGCGCGACCAAGGTGTCGCGGCTCGTGCCGATCGCGGGAGGCATCGTGGGCGGCTCGTTCGACGCGGTCTCGTGCCAGCTCGTCGGGCGCACCGCCAAGCGGATCTTCCGCCCGCAGGAGGCGCGCGGCTGATGCTGGCCGCCTGGGCGCTTGCGGCGGCGGTCGCCGGCGTGCCCGGGGACGTTGCGCTTCCGGAGGGCCTCGGGGCGCTGATCGAGGCACACTGCATCGATTGCCACGGCGGCATCACGACCAAGGGCGGCCTCGACCTGCGGCCGGCGCGTGCGGATGGGCGCGCATCCGAGGATGTCCTGCGGACCGTCCGACGGCGCCTGGCACGCCGCGACATGCCGCCCGAGGACGAGCCCGAGCGTCGCGGCCGTCGTGTCGAAGCCCTCGCCCACGTCGTCGGCGGGGAGCAGTTCGTCCGGGGAGAGTCCATCGAGCGCATCCTCGCCGAAG
>JBEITQ010000223.1:0-3071 GCA_040374835.1 Phycisphaeraceae bacterium
CGCGGCGCGCGGGCTCAGCCTGCCCTGCCCCCACTGCGGCGGCGAGCTCACCGAGCCGAAGCCGTTCAACCTGATGTTCAAGACCCTCGTGGGCGCCGTCGAGGACCCGGCCAACGTCGCCTACCTCCGCCCCGAGACCGCCCAGGGCATCTTCGTCAACTTCCAGAACGTGGTGGACTCCACGCGCGTCAAGGTCCCCTTCGGCATCGCGCAGGTCGGCAAGGCCTTCCGCAACGAGGTGACGCCGCGGAACTTCACCTTCCGCAGCCGGGAGTTCGAGCAGATGGAGATCGAGTTCTTCATCCACCCGAGCGAGGCGGACGCCTGGTACCGCTGGTGGCGCGACTGGCGATTCTCGTGGTGGCAGTCGATCGGGCTCACGAGCTCGAACCTGCAGCTTCGCGAGCACGACCGCGACGAGCTGGCCCACTACGCCAAGGAAGGCGCCGGCACGAGCGACATCGAGTACCGCTTCCCGTTCACCGCGCCGGGATTCGGCGAGCTGGAGGGCGTGGCGCACCGCGCCGACTTCGACCTGCGCGCGCACGCCACGCACAGCGGCAAGAACGACAAGGCCCGGTACTTCGACCAGGCCCGCAACGAGCGCTACTTCCCGCACGTCATCGAGCCGTCCGCCGGCGCCGACCGCGGCACGCTCGCCCTGATCTGCGAGGCGTACACGCCGGACGCGAGCCGCCCCAGCGGCGTCTTCATGAAATTCAACCCGCGCATGGCGCCGGTCAAGGCCGGCATCTTCCCGCTGGTCAACAAGGACGGCATGCCGGAGGTCGGCGAGCGCCTGTACCGCCAGCTCAGGAAGAAGCACGTCGTCGAGTTCGACGAGAAGCAGTCGATCGGCAAGCGCTACGCCCGCATGGACGAGGCGGGAACGCCCTTCTGCATCACGATCGACACCGACACGATGTCTGCGCAGACCGTCACCATCCGCCACCGGGACACGCAGCAGCAGGAGCGGATGGCGATCGACGCGGTGCCGGGATGGCTCGACCGGCAGATCGGGATCGACGACTGACCTCGGGCGCGGCGGGCCGCTTCCAGCGGCTCACACGTCGACCGGCTTCCCCTCGCGGGCCCCGTCGTACCAGAACCCCAGCCGGGCCCGCGAGCGCAGCGGCCGGCGGTAGCCCGCGAAGAACATCGCGGTGAGCCCCATCATCCGCAGCAGCATGCCGAGCCCGAGGCCGGCCCGCTGCTTGCGCGCGCTGGTCACCACCTCCTCGTGCAGGAACGCGAAGCGCCCGCGCGCCTTGAGCGCCCGGCTCAGCCAGTATTCCTCGCCGGCGAACCACCGCTCGTCGAAGCCGCCGACCGCCTCGAAGGCGTCGCGGCGCACGAACACGAAGCAGCCCGCCGCGAGTTCCTGGGAGTACCAGACGACCTTGAATGCCTCGACGAACGACTCCGCGAGCGGGTGCCCGCGCCCGTCGAAGGCCACGCGCGAGCCGCCGCCGATCGCCCCCGCGTCGAGCTCGAGCAGCGCGTGGCGAAGCACCGTCTCCGGGACCCACGTGTCGGCGTCCGCGAACACCAGGTACGGCGCCGTGGTGGCACGCGCCCCCGCATTGCGGACGGCCGCGATCTGCCGCTTCTCGACCCGCACCACGCGCGCGCCCGCCGCCGCCGCGATGTCCGCGGTGCGGTCGCTGCTTGCGTCGTCGACGACCACCAGCTCGTAGGGGCGACCGAGGGCGTCGGCAACCTCGCGCAGCTGCGCGACGGTCTGGCCGATCACCGCCTCCTCGTTCCAGGCGGGAACGACGATCGCCAGCTGGGGTCGGACGGCAGCCGCGGGATCCATGGGTCCCTGACCTTCGCCGCTCAGACGCGTTCGGGTGCGGTCATTCCGGGCGGAATCGTCACGGCGTCCCCGGATTCGACCATCGAGGCGACCGGCAGCGCGCAGGCGTCGATCATGGCCGCCCCGGCCGGCCGGAGGTTCCCCGAGCGGCCCAGGCCACCGAAGGGAAGCTTCCCGCTCGCGCCGGCGGTGCCGCAATTCACGTTGATGCACCCCGCGCGCAGCCCGGCCATGGCGCGCCGCACGGACTCGTCGCTGCGGGTGAAGACGCTCGCGGCGAGCCCGAACTCGGTGGCGTTCGCCTGCACGATGGCGTCGTCGAGATCCCGGACGACGGCCATCTGGACGACCGGCCCGAACACCTCGCGGTCGGTCGCGACCTCGAAGGCGTCGACCTGCAGCACGCCGGGCGTCGCGAACCAGCCCTCGCCGCCCGGGGCGCGGCCCTCGAGCAGCACGCGCGCACCGCGGTCGGACGCCTCCTGCTGGAAGCGGAACACGGCCTCGCGCGCCTCGCGGGACACGAGCGGGCCCATGAATGGCGCTGGATCGGCGTCGCCTGCCCCGACCGTCAGTGAACGGGCGCATTCCAGGAACGCCGCGATGAACCGGTCGGCCACGCGCTCGTGCACCACGACGCGGCGCGTGCACGTGCAGCGCTGCCCGGTCGTGAGGTAGGCGCACCGCACGCACTCGATCACCGCCTGGCGCAGGTCGGCGTCGTCGAGGACGATCGCGGGGTTGCTGCCGCCCATCTCCAGGGCCACCATGCGGCCCGGGCGGTCCAGGTTCGCCTCCAGGATCCGCCGCCCCACCGGCCAGCTGCCGGTGAACAGCACACCGTCGACCTCGGGGTGAGCAACGAGCGATGCCGCCACGTCCCCGCGCCCCTGGACCAGCCCGAACACGCCGGGCGGCATGCCGGCCTCGGCCATCAGTTCGGCCATGAGCGCGCCGGTCGCCGGCACCTTCTCGCTCGGCTTGAACACCACGGCGTTCCCGGCAAGGAGCGCCGGTACCCAGTGCCCGTTCGGCAGGTGCGCCGGGAAGTTGAACGGCCCGATCACGGCCATCACGCCGTAGGGGCGCCACGTGCATCGGTTCGACCGCGTGCCCGTCCCGGCCACGTCGTAGTCCGCGATGCGGCCACGGACGCGCTCCTCGAGCGTCACCGCGACCTTGTCCGAGAGGAGCTGCGCCTCCTGGCGCGACTCAGGCAGGATCTTGCCCGTCTCGCGCGTGATGAGGCCCG
>JBEITQ010000161.1:0-4846 GCA_040374835.1 Phycisphaeraceae bacterium
CCCTGGCGCTCGCGCCCGGGAGCGGGATGCCCGCCCGGGCGCGCGAGGCGCGCTACCGCGCGCTTGCCGAGATGGCGCGCGAGGCCGGATGCGGCACGGTGCTCGCCGCGCACCACGCCGACGACCAGGCCGAGACGATGCTGCTGGCGCTCGCGCGCGGGGCGGGGCTCGCCGGGCTCGGCGGCATGCCGTCGCGGCGGACGCTCGAGGACGGCGTGGTGCTGGTGCGGCCATGCCTGCGGATCGCGCGAGCGGCGCTGCGCGCCGCGTGCGCCGACCTCGGGCTTGCGTGGCGCGAGGATCCCGGCAACGCGCGCGACGACTCGCCGCGGGGGCGGGTGCGGCACGTGGTGGTCCCCGCGCTCGAGGCGGTGTCGCCGGGGGTCGCCGAGCGCGCCGCGCGCACGGCGGAGCTGCTTCGCGTCGGAGACGCGCTCCTCGGCTCGCACGTCGAGGCCATGCGCTCGGCCGACGGGTCGGTGCCGCGCGCCGCGCTCAGGGGGGCGCCGGCGGCGCTGGCGGCGACCGCGGTCTGGATGCTCGCAGGCGATGCGCTCGACGACGCCTCGCGCTGGCAGGCGGCCGAGGCCGCGATCGACGGATCGACCGAGCCGCGCCGGTTTCCGCTCGCGGGCGGGGGCGTGCTGCGCGTCGATGCGCACGCGCTGCGGGTGGAGTGTCAGGGCGCGGGGGCCGTGCCGCCCGATTCCGACGCGGCGCGGCAGCGGTCGTAGTCGGTCCAGGTCACGCAGGTGATGATGCCGTCCTCGACCTTGGCGATCGTCGGGGTGGTGATGATCCACCGCCGCTTCGACGGGAGCTCGAGCATCTCGCAGCCCTCGCAGGCCACGTCCTCCGCGACCTCGCCGGGGACGAATTCCTCGCCGGGTCCGTAGGGGACCTTCACGGCGATCACCGATCCGTCCTGCGGGCCGGCGAAGTAGGTGTCCATCACCTGGTGGCAGCGCCCGCACGACGGCCGGTAGAAGACGACCCACTTCGTGCCCGAGAGCGTGGCCGGCGTGAGGAGCGGCGCGTGCATCGCGACGCCCGCCTGCGCGAAGGTCTTGCCCGTCCACTGCGCCGGGTCGAGCGCGATGGCCTCCACGCCCCCGGCACCGAGCGTGACGTCGGTGCGCGGCGTGACGGTCATGCTGCCGGCGACGCCGAAGCTGAGCGCCGCCAGCGCGACCAGGGCCATGGCCCGCCACGGCGTGAATCGCGCGGGCGGAGGCGGCTCGGCGGACGGTCGATTGGCGAGGAGCCACAGCCCTCCGCCGCCGAAGGCGAGCCCGAGGATCGGGCCGATCCACACGCGCCCGGGGAGCGCCCGGTTTCCGGGCGCCGCGACGATCGCGGACAGCTCGGCCAGCGCGCTGAAGGCGAAGGCGGCGCAGGCCACCCATGCCACGGCGCGGGCGCGCCGCGCGGAGAGGAGCGCCAGCCCCGCGCCGAGCAGCTCGAACGCGGCCAGCAGGCGCACCGCGCGCTCCGGCCCGAGGCCGCTCTTGACGGACAGGTTGGCGAGCCAGTTCGGCAGCGCGTCGGCGCCCAGCCGGTACTCGATGGCCACGCAGGCGAGCAGGGCGACCGGGACGGCGATGCGGCAGAACGCGCGGGTCATGGCGTGGTTCAGCGTGCGCCGATCGCGGCGCGCACGGCCTCGGCGTCCTCGGAGTTGGTGCACACGCCCACCACGATCCCGTCCTGGACGGTGAGCAGCACCGGGGTCGAGAAGACGTAGGTGATGCCCTTGGGGAACGCGGTCTTCGTGCATTGGGCGCACGGGTTCTCGAGCGGCTCGCCCGACGCGTCGGGAACGGCGATCGAGATCGTCGGGGCGGGCAGGGTGCTGCCGAAGTAGCGCAGCAGGAGCTCGTGGCAGTGGTCGCAGTCCTCGCGCATGAGGACGACGTGGTGCCGGCCCTCGTTCAGGTTGACCGGCATCGGGCGGATGATCAGCATCACCTCCTGCTCGTCGATCCGCTTGCCCTTCCAGGTCTCGAACTCCGGGGCGTACCAGGGCTGCGCGGTGGCGGGCATCGCGGGCCAGGCGCGCGAGGCAGTCGCGGCCGGTGGCTCGGGCGCGGACGGCGCGGGTGCCACGGGCGGCGGTGCCACGGCGACTTCTTCCAGCACGACCGCCGCCTTCTGCGGCACCAGGAACGCGATGGCGGCACCGATCGCCACGGCGATGGCACCGAGTCGCAGGATCGGCAGCGTCGGCGGGGCGGCGGACCCGGACTTGGACGCCGGCGCCAGGAACAGGAGGCCCGCCAGGAGCGCGCCGTCGATGGCGATCATCACCGTCGGCGACGGGCCGCTTGCGCCGAAGCATCCGCACTGGGCTGCACCGGAGGCGATGAGCACGCCGAGGATGAGGCAGAAGAGGGCAAGCACCGACGCGCCAAGCCACCGGGCCATGCGCGCCGGGCCAAGCATCATGACCAGGGCGATGGCGAACTCGGCCGCGACCATGCCGCGCATCGCCGGGTCGAGGTAGCGCTCGCGGGGGATCCCCATCCCCGAGACGAACAGCACGTCGGTGACGTCCGTCACCGGCTTCGGCAGGAGCTGCGGGTTGCGCTCCCACAACTTCACCGCGCCACCGGCGATCAGCCACAACGGCACGATCACCCGCACCAGGAGGGTGCCGGCAAGGGCGGACGGCGAGGCGGTCGACGGGGCGGCGGTGTCTTGGGTGGTGGCCACGGGAACGCTCCTTCCTCATCGTAGGGGCGTCCCGGCAGGGATGCCCGAATCCGTCCCCGGAGGCTTCGCGAACCCGGCTCCGATGGTTGCCTCGCCGAAGGATCCGCACGATTCCGCGCCCCGTCGGTGGCTCATCCTTCCGGACCAGCTCGATCGGGATGGGTGGATGGCGCGCCTGGCGGCCGGGACGGGTGCACGCGCGGGCGCCGTCCTGGTCGAGAGCCGGGAGTGGCTGTCGCGGCGGCCGTACCACCGGCAGCGGGTGGCGATCATCCTGCTCAACCTGCGGGCCTTCGCCGACGAGCTGCAGGCGGCGGGCGTGGACGTTCGGCTGCTGAGCACCGAACGACCGATCGCCGAGGCGGTGCGGTCGGAGGTGACCGGCCTCGGGCCGCTGGACGTCCTCGAGCCGGCCGAGCGCGAGATGCGCGCGGAACTGGCCGACATGATCGAGTCCGGGGACCTGCGCGTCCACCCGAATCCGCAGTGGATCACGCGGGATTCCGACTTCGCGGCGGCCAAGGGGCGCGAAGGCTGGAGGATGGACGCCTTCTACCGTGCGGTGCGCCGCCGGACGGGGCTCCTGATGGAGGACGGCCAGCCGGTCGGCGGCAAGCTGAGCTTCGACGTGGACAACCGCGCGCGCTGGGACGGCATTCCCGCCGCGCCGGAACCGCCGCGCTTTCCGCGGACGCCGCTGCGGGATGCCGTCGAGCGCGAGGTCACCTCGGTCTACGCGGCCCACCCCGGCCGGCTCGACGTCGAGGCGCTCCCGGCCACCCACGATGACACGCGCGTGCTCTGGCAGTGGGGCGTGCGTGCCTGCCTGCCGCACTTCGGTCCCTTCGAGGACGCGATGAGCGAGCGCAGCCGCGGCCTGTTCCACACGCGGATCTCGCCCTCGCTGAACCTCGGACGCATCGCGCCGGCGACGCTGGTCTCGGATGCGTGCGCGTCCGGTGCGCCGATCCAGTCGGTCGAGGGATTCGTCCGCCAGGTGATCGGCTGGCGGGAGTTCGTCCGCCACGTGCACCGCGCGACCGACGGATTCCGCACCTCGCCCTCGGGAGCGAGTCCGGTGCTCCCGCGGCCCGGCGACGCCGGCTACGCGCGCTGGGCGGGGCGCGCATGGGTGCCCGCCGGCGAGGCGCCGCCCGGGGTCGACGGCGGTGCCGCACCGAAGCACTTCGGCGCGGAACGGACGCCGCTTCCGCCCGCCTACTGGGGCGCGACGAGCGGGCTCCGGTGCCTCGACCATGCGGTCGAATCGGTGTGGGACGAGGGATGGAGCCACCACATCACGCGGCTCATGGTGCTCGGGAACCTGGCCACGCTGCTCGACGTCGACGCGCGCGAACTCACCGATTGGTTCTGGGTGGCCTACATGGACGCCTGGGACTGGGTGGTGGAACCCAACGTGCTCGGCATGGCCACGTATGCGGCCGGCGGCGTGATGACCACCAAGCCGTACGTCGCGGGATCGGCGTACATCGAGCGGATGTCGGACCACTGCGACGCGTGCGCATTCACCCCCGGCGGAACCTGCCCGATCACGCGCCTCTACTGGGCGTTCCTCGCCCGGCACGAGCCCACCCTGCGGGCAAACCCGCGCCTGAAGCTGGTGATGGGGTCGTTGCGGCGACGATCCGCCGAAGATCGCGAACGTGACCGCGAGGCCTTCGTCCATGTCCGCGACGTCCTCGTGCGCGGAGAGCGCCTGCAGCCGGCGGCAGCCGCGCGGCGGGGCAGGTAGACCACGTCCCATGCCCGTCCACGTCCGCTCCAGCCTCATGCCCGTCGACGCCCGGACGCTTGCCGACTGGCACTTCCGCGCCGGCGCGATCGACCGGCTGCTTCCCCCGTGGGAGACGGTCGAGGTGCTGCAGCGGCCCGCGGCGATGGTCGACGGCGCCGTGGCGCGGTTCCGGATGCGCAAGGGGGGACTGTGGATCGAGTGGGTGGCCCGCCACCACGACGTCCAGCCCGGGCGCGGCTTCAGCGACACCCAGGAGCGCGGGCCCTTCCGGCGCTGGGTCCATCGCCACTCGTTCCTGCCCAAGGACGGGGCCTCCAGCATGCTCGAGGACCACGTCGACTACGACCTCCCCGGCGGCATGCTCGGGCGCGCCGTCGG
>JBEITQ010000016.1:0-17025 GCA_040374835.1 Phycisphaeraceae bacterium
CGCCGGAGTCGCCGCCGCCCTTCTTGCCGAGGGAGCCGAGCTTCTCGCGCAGGTTGCTGATCGCGTCGGAAATCGAGCTCACTGGGGGGCCCCTTCCTCGCCGGCCGCGGCGGCCGGGGCGATTTCCCGGCCTGCCGGCGCGCGCAGCTCGACGGTGAACTTGATGGTCACCGCGGTGGCCGGCTTGCCGGCATACGGGTTCGGCGCGCCGGGAATGGCCGCATCGCCGTCGATGTCGACGGGCTCGGCGGCGGACGTCTTGATCGCGGCACGCGCGGCCTTGCGGTCGCGGGCGCGGTCGTCGGCACCCTTGCCGCCGCCGGCGCCGGCATCACCGACCGCACCGCCGCCACCGCTCGAACCGCCGAGGAATCCGCCGCCGCCGTACTGAATGGTCCCCTCGGAGGCCTTGTTGCGGCCGGACACCGCGCCCGCGCCGCCGTCCTGCGGTTCGCCGGCGTCGGTCGGCTCCTCGTTCGCCGGCCCGGTGGGCGCCGTGCCTCCCGAGGACGACTGCGACGCCGCCGCGTTCACCGCGGTGAACTCCGGCACGATGCCCGTCGACGGGATGACGATGACGTACGGCGCGGCCGGACGGTCGGCGTTCTTGTTCAGCCAGTCGAGCACGCTCTTCTGAACGAACTCCTTGGCGCCGCGCGCGTCGCGCGGCACCACCAGGCGCATGGTGACGTCGATCGAGCGCTTGGCGGGGGTGCCCTGCGCCAACTTGTAGCGGCCGGACAGGTCCGCCAGCTCGACCGTGTTCCACTGCTCGTACGGAATGGGCGGCGCGGCCGGATCGAACGTCGCGAGCAGCGCTTCCTGGGTGCCCGCGGTCGCGATCGCGGCGTTCACGTCGGCCACGAGCCACGGCCACACCTCGCGGTCCTCGAGCAGGTAGACGACGTTGTTCGCCTGAGCGCCGACGTCGGCCTCGCCCTTGGCGGAGTCGAAGGACGACAGGTGCTGCTTGCCCTCGTTGAGGACGCGCGTCACCGCACCCGGGCGGTCGGCGGCCACGCTTCCCTCGAGCGGCACGAAGAGCGTCGCGGACGCCGCGCACACCAGCACCGCGGCCGCGATGAACCACTTCGCCTTCTTCATCCACACCTGCTCGCGCAGGTCGCCGACCGGCGAGAGGTTGATGTTCACCGCACCGAGGCCCACGCCCTGGAGCGCCAGGCCGATCGCGGTGCCGAGGTTCATGGAGCTGGCCGCGAATTCGCTGGCGGCGCTGCCCTCCACCTTCACCTTCTGGAACTCCTCCAGGCGGCGGATCTCGATGTTGAGCTGGTCGCTCAGGAACTTGCGCAGGCCCGGGATGCGGAAGGTGTTCCCGAGGCCGAAGACCTGGGTGATCGGCCGGTCGGGGTTCAGCGAGTCGTAGTGGCTCACCGAGCGCTGCACCTCGCGGAGCAGGTCGTCGAACACCGGCCGCATCACGTGCATCAGCTTCTTGGCGTGCTGGTGCGTCGCGGTCTCGGCCTTCAGGCGGTCGGCCTTTCCATAGGGAATGCCGTCCACGGCGGCGGAAATCGCCTCGGTGAAGTGGTGGCCGCCGATCGGGAAGGTGCGGATCCAGCAGCGGCCGTCCTTCACCACGATCAGGTCGGTGGCGCGGGTTCCGATGTCCAGGAACGCCACCACCGGCTGGTTCGGCCGGTCGAGGTCGCGGTCGAAGACCATCGCGTTGTAGACCGCCACCGGGCCCAGGGTCAGGGCGTTCGGGCGCAGCCCAAGCTCCTTGTAGAGCCCCAGCCGCTGGGCGACCTTTTCCTTCAGGATCGCGAAGATCCCGACTTCCACGTCCGGGGAATCGGGCGCCCGGAACAGGTGGCGGTCCCACTCGACTTCCTCGAGCGGGAACGGGATCTGCTGCTTGGCCTCGAAGAGGACCGTCTGCTCGATGGCCTTGTCGGGGAGCGGGGGAAGCGGCACGAACCGCGCGAGGCCCTCGTTGCCGGGCACGCTGACGATGACGGTGCTGCCCTCCATGGGGCGCTGCGACATCAGCTGGCCCAGGGACATGCGGAGCATGTCCTCCACGTTCACGTCTGGTGAAGTGAGCACCTTGGGGTGCGGGATGACCACGAAGTCGGCGACGCGCACGTCGCTGCCCTCGCGCTCGAGCCGGACGGCCTTCACCGCGGCGTGCCCGATCTCGACGCCCCAAGCGGCCTTTGCCTTTGCCATGCGGTTCTGCGGGCTCCTTACGGCTCGAAAGTTCGGTCCAAGCGGGACTCCGCGGGCGCCATCGACGGATGGGCCGTGTCGGGCAGCGCGGAGCCCTTCAATAATACCGGAGGGATCCGGGGTGACCGGAGGCGGGTCCGAGGTGCCGGGTCGGCGCGCCCCGGAGAGGATTCGCGGCGCCGGTGCCCCGGGTTGCGACCCCGGGATCGGGTAGGCTCGTCGATCCGCCCCGAATTTCCGGGGAATCGTCCACGCCAACCCTCGCAGGCCCTCCCATGGACCAGTCGAACCTCCCGCCCGTCACCCCGCCACCTGCCGGAAGTTCCGAGCGCGCCGCGCTCGATGCGGACCTCGAGCGGGAGATCCAGGAGGCCCTCGGCGACATGCGGGTGGAGGACATGGTGCCCGACCGGCCGTCGGCCGGCCGGCCCGGCGCGGCCCCGCGCTCCGAGCGCAACGTGCGCACCGGCACGGTGGTGCGCGTGCACGACGGCGAGGTGTTCATCGAGTTCGACCCCAAGCGCCAGGGCGTCTGCCCGGTGGCGCAGTTCGAGCAGCCGCCCGCCCCGGGCGAGCGGTTCGAGTTCGTCGAGGAGCGCTTCGACCCGTTCGAGCAGCTCTGGGTGGTGCGCCGCCCCGGCGCCACGCACAAGGGCGACCTCGACAGCCTGTCGGCGGGGATGATCGTCGAGGCCCGCTGCGTGGGCATGAACAAGGGCGGCCTCGACATGGAGGTCGCCCACCACAAGGCCTTCATGCCCGCGGGACAGGTGGACATCCGCCACATCGAGGACATCTCGGTGTTCCTGGGCGAGAAGTTCCCGTGCAAGATCATCGAGCTGCGGCGCGAGAAGGGCCGCATGGTGCTCAGCCGCAAGGCCGTGCAGCTCGAGGAGCGCGCGCGCTCGCGCGACAAGGTGCTCGGCGAGATCGAGGTCGGCCAGACCCGCACCGCCACCATCACCAGCATCCAGCAGTACGGCGCGTTCGCCGACCTCGGCGGCGTCGACGGGCTGATCCACGTGAGCGACCTCTCCCACGAGCGGATCAAGGATCCGTCGGAGGTGGTGAAGGTGGGCGACGTGGTCGAGGTGCGCGTGCTGCGCGTCGACCGCGAGGCCAAGCCGCCGAAGATCGCCCTCGGGCGCAAGCAGACCCTCTCCGACCCGGCGCTCACGGCGCTCGCCGAGATCCAGGCCGGCGCGACGGTGACGGGCAAGGTCACGAAGCTCACGGAGTTCGGCGCGTTCGTCGAGCTCGCGCCGGGCGTCGAAGGCCTGGTGCACGTGAGCGAGTGCGCGCACGAGCGGATCCCGACGCCGGCCAAGGTGCTGACGGTGGGCGAGGTGCTGCAGCTGAAGGTGCTGTCGGTCGACATGGACCGCAAGCGCATCTCGCTGAGCCGCAAGGCGCTCCTCGACCGTCCGGCGATGCCCGCCTCCGGCGGCGACCGCGGCGGCCGCGGCGGCAAGGGCCCCGCCCCTGCCCCGATGCGCGCCGACGACCCGGTGATGCGCAAGCTGCGTGCGAAGTTCGCCGGAGGCCGCGAACTCAAGGGCGGCCTGGGGTGAGCGGCGCGCGGCGCAGGCCGCGCGCACCGCGTCACGTGGCGGCGGGAGGCAGCGTGTCGGTCACGTCGGCGGGGATCTCGTACGGCCACACCGCATCGGTGGGCTGCCCGTCGCAGGATTCGCGAAGCAGGAGGTAGGCCCGCGTCAGCGCGCCCGCGACGAGCGAGAGGCACGCGCCCGAGAGCAGCATCGAGAAGACGGTGATCCATCCCCAGACGAGCGCCTCGCGCCCGTCGAGCGGGACCCACCAGCGCCCGGGGTCGGATGCGATCGACACCATCGGCGACGCGCCGCCGGACCCAAGGTCCACCGCCACGGCCGGCACGAGCGTCAGCGCCCAGCCCACCGTGCGCAGGATGGCCAGGCCGATCGCCACGATGCCCGCGGCCGCCGCCATCACCATGAGCCACGAGAGCGGCCGCGCCAGGAAGTAGATCGCGCCGCGCTGCGAGCCTTCGAGGCCGCCGAGCCCGTCCGCCGAGACCGCTGCCGGCCCGAACGGCGCGCCGAGCACGGCCAGGATGAACGCAAGGCCTGCGAGGGCGCCGAGTGCCATCGGCACCACGTAGAGCACCGCCCCGATCCAGCCTCCGATGTCGGTGCGGAACAGGGCGCCGAACGCGACCACCGGGACCGAGACGGCCACGCCGATCGCGACGGGGCCCACCCAGCTCATGGCAAGCGCCTGCCACCGCTCGGCGGCGAAGCGCAGCGCCCCGCCCGCCTCGAGCATGCCGCGGCCGGCGGCGTGGATGGCCTCCATGCGCGCGAAGGCGCCGAAGCCGATCGCGGCCACGAGAAGCGTCCATGCGCCGAACACCGCGGCGAAGGCGGTGTCGCGCGCGATGCACGCGAGTGGAACGTCGATGAATGCGGCACGCAGTCCGGCGACCACCGGGCGCGGGTCGAGCGAACGCGCGCCGTCGATCACCGCCGCCCATGCCTCGGCCTCGGCACCGGTGAGCGCCTGGAAGCTTCCGAGCGAGACGAGCGCGCGCACGCGTCGCGCGGCGGTGCGCATGCGGTCGGCGGCGACGGGGTCGTCGGAAAGGTCGTCGGCCCGAGCGGCGAGCGCCGCGGCAAGCTGGTCGGCCGGGATCTGGGCGCCCTCGAAGGTGACGTCCGGCAGGAGCTGCGCGGAGATGCGGCGCATCGTGGCCTGCGCCTCGGCGCGCTCGAGGTCCTCCCACGGCTCGGCGAGCAGCCCTGGAGGATCGATGGTCGGGCCGACCGCGGCGTCCCAGGCCAGCCCCGGGCCCCACAGCAGCAGGGCCACCACGAAGCCGACCGCCAGGCGCGCGGGCTGCGCGGCGGTGGTCAGGCTGCCGGCCAGCCAGGCGAGCCGCGCCACTGGCACGGCATCAGAGGACGCGATGCGATCCGGTCGTTCCACGGGCGAGGATCGTAGGGGAACGCCGGGCGCGCTTCAGGGCGCCGCCAGGCGCAGTTCGCGCACGCAATCCAGCAGGATCCAGCGCGTCAGGGGCTCGTGCCGCGCATCGGACGCGGTGGCGTTGTGCAGCAGCGTCTCTGCATAGAGCGTCCACTCGGGCTCCCCCGCGCGCGCGAAGACGTGCAGCGCCCACGGGCGGTTGGTCGCGTTGTCGGGCTGCGTGAACTCCAGGTGCCAGCGGCACAGTGCCTCGAGCCGCGCGACGCGCGCGGCGGTCGGCGACACGCGCACCCAGCGCGCGAGCGCGTGGAGCGCACCGAGCTCGCACTCGGTCCACACCTCGAGTGCCGAGAACCCGGTTGCGTCCACGAGCGACGACCCGGGTCGCGCGGCCAAAAGGCGGTCGGCCTCGGCGGCGGCCGCCGCATCCTGCGGAGCGCAAGCCGCGCGCCAGAGCACCGTGTCCGGCGTGCCGGGGGCAAGCACCGTGGGCGGCAGCCCATCGAGGTCGGGCATGGTTCCCGGTCCTGCGAGTCCCGTCAGGTGACGGATCCATTCATCGACGGAGGCGAGCATCGGGAGGCAAAGGCGGGAAGAGCGCGAAGTTGCGGAGAGTTCCGTTGGGCACTCGCGCGAATCGGGGCTACTGTAGGGCCAATGGCACTTCCAAGAGAGGCTCCGGCGCTGGTCCGGCGGCACGTCCGCCGGCGGTGCGTGCAGTGCGGCCTCTCCGCGGAAGCGATCCCCGCATCGAGCCTGTACGAGTGTCCGCGCTGCGGATGCGACCTGGCCGCTCGGCCGCCCCGCAGCTACGCCGAGATGGAAGGGCTGTTCGACCTTCCGCCCGATCCGGCGGTGGAGGACGCCCGGCGTCGCGTCAACGCCGAGGCCGCCGCCGCGCGGTGGCTCGTCGTGCTGCTTGGCGTCGCCGGACTGTCGGGCGGCGCGCTGGCCGCCGCGGTGATGCTCGCCGCGCGCTGACGGCGCGACGGGAACGCCGTAGGCTTTCCGCCACCATGGCGAACCACCTTGCCGCCGTCCGGGCGTTCATCGACGCCAACGAGCACGCGGCCATCGATCGGCTCAAGGACTTCCTCCGCATCCCGAGCGTCTCCACCGACCCGGCGCACGCCGCCGACGTGGCGCACGCGGCCGACTGGATGGTGCGCGACCTGCGCACGATGGGCTTCAACGCCGAGTCCGTGAAGACGTCCGGACACCCGATGGTGCTCGCGCACCACCCCGGCACCGGCGGCTCCGGCGCACCGCGCGTCCTGTACTACGGCCACTACGACGTGCAGCCGGCCGACCCGGTCGAGCTCTGGGAGAGCCCGCCCTTCGAGCCGCAGCTCGTCGATGGCCCGCACGGCAAGCGGATCGTGGCGCGCGGCGCGGTGGACGACAAGGGACAGGTGATGACCTTCGTCGAGGCGCTGCGCGCGTGGCACCACGCCGCGGGCGGCCCGCCCTGCCCCGTGACGCTGATGATCGAGGGCGAGGAGGAGTCCGGGAGCGCAAGCCTCGAGCCCTTCATGCAGGCGCACCGAAAGGCGCTCGCCTGCGACGTCGCGGTCGTGAGCGACACCGGGATGTGGGACATCGACACGCCCGCCATCACCACGAGCCTGCGCGGCCTCTGCTACCTCGAGGCCGTCCTCATCGGCCCGTCGCACGACCTGCACAGCGGCATGTACGGCGGCAGCCTGCGCAACCCGATCAACGCCCTTGCCTCGATGATCGCGTCGCTGCACGACCCGTCGGGGCGCGTGGCGGTCGCCGGCTTCTACGACGGCATCATCGAGCCGGCGCCGGAGGTGCTCGCGAGCTGGTCGCGGCTTGGCTTCAGCGAGGACGAGTTCCTCGCCGGCGCCGGGGTGCGCCATGGCTGGGGCGAGATGGGCCGCACGTGCCTGGAGCGGATCTGGAGCCGCCCCACCTGCGACTGCAACGGGATCGTGGGCGGCTACACGGGCGTGGGCGCCAAGACCGTGATCCCGTCGCGCGCGAGCGTCAAGTTCTCGTGCCGGCTGGTGGCGGGCCAGGACCCCGAGCGCATCCGCGCCGCGGTCGAGGCGCACCTGCGCGCGCACGTGCCGCCCGGATACTCGCTCGAGCTGCATGCGCACGGCGTGAATCCCGCCATCCATGTCCGCACCGACTCGCCGCACCTGCGCGCCGCCGCGCGCGCGCTGAAGGCGACCTACGGGCGCGACGCCGCGCTCATCGGCACCGGTGGATCGATCCCCGCCGTCGGCAGCATCCAGCGCATCCTCGGCGTGGACAGCCTGCTGGTGGGCTTCGGGCTCGACGACGACCGCGTGCACAGCCCCAACGAGAAGTTCGAGGTGCGCTGCTTCATGCAGGGCACGCGAAGCCACGCCGCGATGCTCGCCGAGTTCGGGGCGATGGCCACGTGAGCGCGCCGCGCGCGTTCCTCGCGGGCTGGCTCGCGGCGCTCGCGCTGTCGGCCGTAGCCATGGCGCAGGACGTCGAGATCGCGCTGGTGCGCATGGGCGTGGGCAGCCACGTCCGCCCGGGTGACCCAACCGGGATCCTCGTGCGCGTGACCAGCGGGCTGCAGGCGCCGGTGCAGGCGCGCATCGAGTGGTCGCTGCGCAACGCCGACGGCGACGTGGCGCGCTACTCGACCGAGGCGGCGCTGGCGCCCGGCGCGCCGGTCGAGCGCTGGATCTACGGCGTGCCGCCGATCCTGACGGCCTCGGCGCAGGGAAGCCTGGAGGCCGTGAGCGCGCTGCGCGTGGTCGAGGTGGCCGAGGGACGCGTGGTGCGCGTCCTGGGCGAGCAGCGGATCGACGGGCAGTCGGGCGAGGAAGCGGTCGTGCCGGTCGAGACCACCGAGTCGCTGATCGGCGTGGTGGGCGACGGGCGCGCCGGGCTCTCGGCGTTCTCGACGCCCACGCCGAACCTCGGCTTCATCGCCTCGATGAACGAGGTGACGCGCATCGCGCGCGGCATCCGCCCGGCGCAGCTGCCCGACCGCTGGGAGGGACTGGCGAGCTTCGACTCCATCCTGTGGACCAACGCCCCGGTGCAGAACCTGGGCGTCGAGCAGGCACGCGCACTGCTCGACTGGACGCGCCGCGGCGGCAACCTGGTGATCGTGCTGCCGGAATCGGGCGACCCGTGGGGCCTCGAGTCCGGTCGCCGGCGCACGCCGCTTGCCGAGGCGCTGCCGGAACGCGCCGAGCGCTCCGACGCGGTGCCCGTGCGCGACCTGATGCCGGTCCTTGCGCGGACGGGAACGCTGCGCAACGAGGCGGCGCGCACCACGGTGTGGACGTTCCCGCCCGACGCCGGCAACGGCTTCGCGCCGCTCGCGCTGCTGCCCGGCCGCGTCGACGAGCGCTCCGGCAACCTGGTGACCGAGGAGGGTTCGATCGACGGGCGCGCCTTCGCCGTGCGCCGGCCGTTCGGCTTCGGATTCGTGACCGTGATCGGGATCGACGTCGACGGCCTTGATCGTCGCGCGCTGGTCGCCGAGGGGCTTCCCCAGGCGGACATCTTCTGGAACCGCATCCTGGGGCGCCGTGCCGACGCGCCCACGGTCGCCGAGTACGACGACCTCGCGAAGAACAAGCGGCTCGAGACCCGAGGTGGCTTGGCCGTCGCCGCCGACGGTGGCGCGCTCGTCAACCACTTCGTCGGCCTGCAGAGCCGGGCGGCAATCGGCGTGCTGGGGCTGCTGCTCGCCTTCGTCCTGTACTGGGCGGTGGCCGGCCCCATCTCGTGGTGGTCGCTGAAGCAGGCCGGGCGCGTGCAGTTCGCATGGCTTGCCTACGTGGCCGTCGCAGCGGCAGTGACCGCCGTCGCGTGGGCGGCGACGGGGCTCTTCGAGTTCACCGCCGGTCGCGTGCAGCACCTCACCTTCATCGACCGCATCGAGCGGCCCGGCGCGCCCGCCGAGGAACGCGCCGCGATGCGCGCGCAGAGCTGGTTCAGCGCGGCGCTGCCGGGGTACGGCTCCGCGCGCGTGGCGATCCAGCGAACCGAGGGCGCGGCGGGAGGCAACGTGCTCTGGTCGTGGTTCGCGCCGCCCTCGGGATCGATGGGCGGCTTCCCCGACACCGAGACCTACGACGTGCCCGCCTCGTCGCAGGCGTCCTACGACCTGCCATCGCGCGCCACGTCCACGGTGCTCGCGGCCGCGTGGATGGGCACGCCCGAGCCCGCCTGGGACGGCACCCCGCGCGAGATGGAGGGCCGGCGCCTGCGCTGCGACATCACGTGGGGCAACTCGCCGCGCATCGTCCTGCACGGCGCGCTCGAGCACACGCTGCCGGCCGCGCTGGTCGACGTGACGCTCGTCCACGTGAACCCGTTCCACCCGGCCTCGCGCCGGACCACCGTCGTGAAGGACGACCCGACCATCGTGCCGAGCGGCCTGCCGCCCTCGTTTGCGCGCATGGCCCGCCTGGCGCGGTGGGAGCCGCGCGCGCCGCTCGACGTGGCCCGCGCGCTGTACGCCGACGACCGCGACGGCCCCGAGGGCGACCGCCCGGCGGTGGCGCTTGCGGCGCGCGATTCGGGAATCGCAAGCACCGTGGGCACCATGCGCGCGCGCTACCGCGACCCGATCCGCGACAGCACGATGAGCATGATCGATCCCTCGGACGTGCTGCCGCGCGAGTCGCGGCTGGAGGCGCTCCAGTTCTACGGCATGCTGGAGCCGCCGCAGTACCTGCTGTCCGGCCAGCCGGCCGCGCAGGCCTGGCGCGGCGAGGCGGTGCGCATCGAGCGCGACTTCGGCCGGTGGCTGGACCTCGGGCGGTGGTGGTCGCAGCCCTGCCTGCTGGTGGTCGGGCGGCTGGAGGACCCGGGCGACCCGAAGATCGGGATGCCCTTCCCGTTCACGATCGACGGCGACGCGCCCAAGGCCGACGGCAACACGTGGGTGCGCGTGGCGTTCCCGCTCCCGGCGGTGCCGGGCGCGATGGTGCCGCCGCGCCAGTGAGCGCGGCCCCGGGCGTAGGATTCACCCCATGCCGATGATCGAGACGGTCAACCTCACCAAGAAGTACGGTGAGCTGGTCGCCCTGAACAACCTCAACCTGCAGATCGAGGAGGGCGCCTGCTGCGGGTTCATCGGCCCCAACGGCGCCGGCAAGACCACCACGATCAAGATCCTGGCGACGCTCCTCAAGCCCACCTGGGGCGAGGCGCGCATCGACGGCAAGACGGTTGGCTACCAGAACCCGCTCATCCGGCCGGTCATCGGCTACGTGCCCGACTTCATGGGCGCCTACGACGACATGCTGGTGACGGAGTACCTGCAGTTCTTCGCCGCCTGCTACGGGGTCCACGGCGACAAGCGCGAGCGCGCGATCCGCGACGTGCTGGCCCTCACCGACCTCAACTACAAGGCCGAGTCCGAGGTGAACGGCCTGAGCCGCGGCATGCAGCAGCGCCTGAGCGTGGCGCGCGTGCTGCTCCACGACCCGAAGGTGCTGCTGATGGACGAGCCGGCCTCCGGCCTCGACCCGCGCGCGCGCATCGAGATGCGCGAGCTCCTCAAGGAGCTGCGGCGCATGGGGAAGACCATCATCATCTCGAGCCACATCCTGCACGAGCTCGCGGACATCTGCAACACGGTGGCCATCATCGAGCGCGGCGAGCTGATCTACGCCGGCAGCGTGCGCGACATCATGCAGAAGGTGGGAAGCGGCACCGTGGTGCAGGTGACCGTCGAGGAGCGCCATGCGGACGCGGCGGACCTGCTGGGCAAGGTGCCCGGCGTCGCCAAGGTGCAGCTGGTGCAGCGCGAGGGGCAGCCCCCGCGACTCGACGTGGTGCTCGACGCCGAGCGCCCGGTGGCGGTGAGCGACCTGCCGGCGCGGCTCGTGACCGCGGGCTTCCGGCTCGTGGCGATGCACGAGGAGCCTGTCAACCTGGAGACCGCGTTCATGCGCCTCACGAAGGGCATGGTGGCCTGAATGCCGGTGCGCGCGGCCATCCTCACCTCGCGGACCCGGCCCTGCCCGCCCGACGTGCTCGCGCGCGTGCGCGCCGTGGTCGCGCGCCACGGCGTGCCGGTCGGCGAGTTCGACGTCCACGAGGCGCTGCCGGCGTCCTTCGACGCGGACCTCGCGATCGCCGTGGGCGGCGACGGAACGATCATGGCGGCGCTGCGGCAGCTCGTCGACCGCGGCGTGCCGGTGGCGGGCGTGAACGTCGGGCGGCTCGGGTTCCTGGCGGAGTTCGACGCGGCGAGCCTGGAGGCGAACGCGGAGTCAGTGCTCGGCGGCCAGCCCGAGGTGCACCAGCGGATGGTGCTGTCGGTCATCGTGCGCGGGGCGGACGGCGCGGTGCGCTACGAGGGCCTGGCGGTGAACGACTGCGTGGTGACCGCGGGGCCGCCGTTCCGCATGATCGGGCTGGCGCTCCGCTTCGGGGACGAGGAGGGGCCGGAGTTCCTCGGCGACGGCATCATCGTGGCCACGCCCGTGGGAAGCACGGCCTACAACGCCAGTTCGGGCGGGCCGATCGTGCACCCGGACGTCGAGGGCATCGTGGTCACGCCGAGCTCGGCGCATTCGCTCGCCTTCCGGCCGGTGGTGCTGCCCTCGTTCCTCGACGTCTCGGCCCGGGTGGTGCGCGCGAACGAGGGCACCACGCTCGTGGTCGACGGCCACATCAACGTCGGCCTGCGCGTGGGCGACACCGTGGTCGCGGGACGCCACCATGCCACGGCACGCCTGGTCGCGCGCCCGGACGCCAGCTACTGGCAGACGCTCGTCGACAAGATGCGCTGGGCCGAGCCGCCCAACTACCGCCCACAGGGCGGATGAGCGGGCGTCGGGGACGCGGGGCGAAAGTAGCATCCCGCTCCCCATGATCGACATTCGCCAGCTTCGTGAGAACCCGGAGCGATTCCGCCAGGGCGCGCGCGACAAGGGCGCGGACGTACAGCTCGACCGGCTGATGGCCCTCGACGAGGCTCGCCGCGGCATCCTGCAGAAGCTCGAGACCCGCCGGGCCGAGCAGAACCGGCTCACCAAGGAGATCGGCCCGCAGATCGGCAAGCTCAAGGGGCAGCTGAAGTCGGCGGACGCGGCCGCCAAGGCGGCGCTCGAGCGGCAGTTGGCGGACCTGGAGGCGAAGCCGATCGCCCTGAAGAACGAGGTCGCGGCCCTGGAAGAGGAGCTGCGCGCGATCGAGCCGCACTGGCACGAGCTGCTGCTGACCGTCCCGCAGCCTCCCGCGCACGACGTGCCGAAGGGTGCCGACGCCTCGGGCAACGTCGAGGTCCGCCGCTGGCACCCCGCGGGGTTCGACCCGGCGAAGACCTTCGAGGCCAACCGCGGCTTCCGGCCGCGCACGCACCTTGAGCTCGTGAAGGAGCTCGGCCTCGCCGACTTCGAGCGCGGTGTGAAGATGGCCGGCACCCGGCACTACATCCTGACGGGGATGGGGATGCGCCTGCACCAGGCGGTGCTGCGATTCGCCTTCGACCACATGGTGGAGAAGCACGGCTTCACGGCCGTCGGCGTCCCCGTCATCGTGAAGGAGGAGTGCATGCTGGGCACCGGATTCTTCCCGTTCGGGAAGGAGCAGGCCTACCACATCGAGGAGTCGCGCCGCGGCAGCGGGCACGACCTGTACCTCACCGGCACCGGCGAGGTGGGGCTGATGGGAATCCACGCCGACGAGGTGCTCCCGGAGAGCGCCCTGCCCCTCACCTACACCACGGTGAGCACCTGCTTCCGCCGCGAGGCCGGTGCCGCCGGCAAGGACACCGCCGGCCTTTACCGCATCCACCAGTTCGACAAGGTGGAGCAGGTGGTGGTCTGCAGGGCCGACGACGCCGAGAGCCGCCAGTGGCACCGCCGCATGCTCGGCTTCGTCGAGGAGATCCTGCAGGCGCTCGGCCTGCCGTACCGGTTGCTCCAGTGCTGCACCGGCGACCTGGGGATGAAGAACGAAGACATGATCGACGTCGAGTGCTGGATGCCCGGCCGCGGCGATGCGGGGCCGGACGGCGCGCCGCGCGGCGACTGGGGCGAGACCCACAGCGCCAGTCGCCTCGGCGACTTCCAGTGCCGGCGGCTCAACCTCCGCTACAAGGACGCAGAAGGCACCATCCGACACGCGTTCGCGCTCAACAACACGGTGATCGCGAGCCCGCGCGTCCTGATCCCGCTGCTCGAGGTCCACCAGAACGCCGACGGCACCGTGAACGTGCCGGAGCCGCTTCGCCCGCACCTGGGCGGGCGGTCCAGGATCGAACCGCCCGCCAGGCGCCTCTAGTGCGAGGACGGCGTCAGGCACGCCGACGGCTGCGGGCCACGCCCGCGAGTGCCAGCAGGGCCACCGCGCCCGGGGCCGGGAGCTGGTTGGCGGGCACCTTGTCGGAGCCGCCCTCCGCCATGCCGCGGAGCCGCACCACGAAGGCGTAGGAGTCCGACACGGAGCCGCCCGACACGAACGAGTCGGACGAGAGTGCGGATGCATTGGCACCGTTGATCGAGAAGCTGAAGATTCCGGTCTGGCCGATGCCGATGCCGTTCGATGGCGCACCGCCGGCGAGCCACGTGTTGTTCAAGCCGGCACCGCCGATCCACGGGCCTGGAAACGGCGATCCGTTGGTCCCCGCAGGGATGTTCGTGAGCAGCGGGAAGTTGGACGACGTCAACGACGATGTGAAGGTGCCCAGGGCCGGCGGCGGTCGGAACATGAAGGCGGTGATGTAGCCGCCGATCGCCACGGGCGTCGTGTTGGTGAGCGTGACGTCCAGCTTGCCGGCGGTCCCTCCGAGGAACGTGTAGTCGAGGGTGCCGATGAACGTCCCGAGTCCGGACGTGCTCAGCGGGCTGTTGCTGGTGATCGGCACGACCGCCGCGCCGGCGGCGGTGGTTGCCGCGACGGCGGCGATGGATGCGACGGTGACAGGATGTCTGCGAATCATTCCCTTGCTCCTTGCGGATGGGCCGCGCCCTGGCGGCCGATGCGATGACGACGAGACCGGCGCACGGGCGCTGCGCCGACCTTCGCCACCGTCAGCGGCCCACCACGGCTTGTCGATCCCAATCGCGCGCGAAGCCGGCCGGCGCGACAAGTCGTCGCCGAATCGGCCGCAACCATCCGGGGGCTCCGTTCCCGCAGGCGTCGTCCCCCGCAGCGCCGATCCCGCAGGCACCCCCCCTGTTAAAGCGGGCGCGGGGGCATGGCCGGCGCCCACGATCGATGACGCCGTCAGGATGGCCGGACGCTCACAGCGCCGGGATGCGCTCCTTGCGGAACCACGCGTACCAGACGAGGAACCCGAGCACGACCGGCCAGCCGATCATGAAGCCGAGGTTCACGTCCTGGGTGACCGACCAGTTGCCGATGCGCATCGGGAGCATGTCCCTGCCCATCGTGCCGAGCCACCAGTGGCCGAGCGTCTCGTTCGCGGCATACCCGACCAGGACCATCGCGACCTGCCGACCGTTGCCGTTTCTCATGTGCATGGAAGGACCCTCCTGTTCCAGCCGACCGTAACGGCCGCGGGGGCATGGAGCGACGGAGGATCGCCCCGGACCCAAGGAATCACGGGGTTTCGGCGGCAACCGCGGGAATCCGTCCGGTCCGATAGGGAGGCTCAAGCCCGGCCCCGGAATGGCCGATGGATTGACGGCATGGGCAGGTTCGCTATCCTCCCCTGTCTGCTTTTCACGATCCCCTATAGCTCAATCGGTAGAGCGGGCGGCTGTTAACCGCCAGGTTGCTGGTTCAAGTCCAGCTGGGGGAGTTCAACCGGTCGGCCTCAAACGGGGCCGACCGGTTTGTTTACAGGCTGACCCCAGAGAAACCCCCCGCGGGCGCGTCGTGGCGGGGGTTGTGCGCTCTCGGGTTTGTGGAGAGAGCGAGAGGGTGGGATCAGAACGGTCGTCAAGTCGCCCCACCGCGACCAGACTCTCGGGTGCTCTCTGTTCCGTTTAACACGCTGCCGAGATCGGGGGGGAGATCGGAACGAGGGCAAGGCCCGGGCTGTGGCCTGTCGGTCGCTCGGGCGGACTTCCGCGCTCGACTGCCTTTCGGAGACGGCTTTCCCGGAGCCCGACCAGGCGCGGCGATCGAGCTGGCGCTGCACAGGCTGTCCTTGAGCGCCCTCAACTGGCCGCTGGAGATCAGATCCAGCACTCCGGCGGCGGCTTGTCGTTCCGCAGAGTGGTCGGCGTCGTTGATGTGCACCCGCATCACCCCCCGGAGTGCCCGCTGCAGGCCCTCCCGCTCCTCGCGCAGGCGGGTGATCTCCTCGGCGGCCAGCACGAGCATGTCCCCGTAGAGCGGCGTGTCCCGAAACTTCAAGATGTCCTCGACGATGTCTCGTTCCATGAGGTGAGCCTTTCATGGGTGACACCGTTCGCCGCCGCCGGGCGTGACCGGGAATTCGAGAATTTTCTCCGGATCGCCACAGGGCCTACAGCGACGCCCTCCAGCCCGGCCGGGCATGGCCGCCATCTAGGTCGAGGGCGAATCGTTCATCGATGCCCTGACACTCTGCCCCCCACCGGCAGAAGTAGCAGATAGGGGCCGCACTCGCTCGCGGCCCCCTGCATCGAGGTGAACGACATGCCTGACGACAAGCGTCCCGCGGTGACCCCGCGGGCGACGACAACACTCACGCCGCTCCCGAATGGAAGCGCCCTCATCGACGAGATCGCCGCAATCCTCGGCGCGGGCATCGCACGCGTCGTCGAAGCGAACGCAATGCGGCGCCTTGCACCGCCGGTTCATCCCGAGGCGCACATGGAACTTGCCATCAAGAGGGAAAGCAGGCTCACTGTGCGTTCCGTCGAGGGGAATCCCTGCGACGGCGATGAAGGAGAAAGCCCATGAGACTCGCATGCACCAAACCCCCCACAGGCACCACGAGCAAGATCGCCGAACGCCTTGCGGCGCTCGAACGAATGACCGTTTCCGAGCTTCGCCTCGAGTACGCCGAGGTCTTCGGGGAGGAAACGAAGTCCTCCAATCGTCAGTGGCTCTTCCGCCGCATCGCTTGGCAGGTCCAGCTCATCGCTGAGGGCGTCTTCGCACGCGAAGCGATCGAGCGCGCCCGAGCCCTGGCGAAGGAGATCGCCCGCGATACCGACCTCCGCACCCGCCCGCCCAAGTCGCCCAGACCCGCCGCACAGGAGGAACCCACAATCACCATGCGGGTTCCTACCCGGAAGGACGACCGCGTCCCACCACCCGGCGCCGTGCTCGTGCGGCGCTTCAAGGGGCACGACTACCGAGTGACCGTGATGCCGGTCGGGTTCGAGTACGACGGCGGCCACTACCGGTCCCTCAGCGCCGTCGCGCACGCCATCACGGGAAGCCATTGGAACGGCATGTTCTTCTTCGGACTCGCCAACCGTCGCAAGGAGGCAGCGATCGCATGAGCAGCTCAAAGACAGACACCGCGCGCGCCGTCCGGTGCGCGATCTACACGAGGAAGTCGAGCGACGACGGCCTCGAGCTGGACTTCAACAGCCTCGACGCGCAGCGAGAGGCCGCCGAGGCGTTCATCGCGAGCCAGCGCGGCGAGGGCTGGCAGGTGATCCCGACCCACTACGACGACGGCGGATTCTCCGGCGGCAATATGGACCGCCCCGCCCTCGCGGCGCTACTGAAGGACGTCGAGGCAGGCCTGGTCGATTGCGTGGTGGTCTACAAGGTGGACCGGCTCAGCCGATCGCTCCTCGACTTCACGCGGATCATCGCCACCTTCGAATCCCAAAAGGTCGCCTTCGTCTCGGTGACCCAGCACTTCAACACCACGCACTCGATGGGCAGGCTCACCCTGAACATCCTGCTCTCCTTCGCCCAGTTCGAGCGGGAGATCATCAGCGAGCGCACCCGCGACAAGATCGCCGCCTCGCG
>JBEITQ010000199.1:0-3879 GCA_040374835.1 Phycisphaeraceae bacterium
AGTGCCCGAAGTCGCGCAGATTCATGCGTGCCCACGGCAAGGCTGGTGACTGGGACTAAGTCGTAACAAGGTAGCCGTAGGGGAACCTGCGGCTGGATCACCTCCTTTCTAAGGGAATCCTTAGACCGCACCCGAGAGAGATCTCGGTGGCGGACCCAAAGTCAACGCAATCTCGTGCCGCGCAAGCGGCCTAACTGCCGAGCGATCGGCAGCCAATGGCGTCCAACTGTTCCTTGATATATCGCACGCCGCCCCGGTTCCACGACCGGGGCGGCGTGGTTTTTGGCCCAGGGCGGGCCGGCCGCATCCAGGCCGCTTCCCGGACCATCCTCCGGGAATCCTGCGTGCTCGTGTTTGACCTCGCCCGGACTCGGGCTATGTTTCGTGTGCTTGAGAGAGGTGGCTGCGCCTGACGCGGCCCGTGGAAGGGAAAGGAACCAGACCACGATTTAGTGCCGGCCCCCGCCATGTGTTGTGCAATGGCTTCGGCTGGCGGCTCGGGAACGACGTGCGCGAGCGATTCGCGCCTGACCCTCTGCGGTCGCGTCGGTCCTGCGTGGGTGGACGTACTCTGGTCCCTTTTCTGAACACCTGGACCCGCCGTCCTTGGACGGTGGGTCCAGTGTTTTTTGCGCAGTGCGTTGCTGGGGGTGCGGCTGCCCGAGGGCGCCACGCGCCGGTCAGTCGTTGAAGCTGCCCACGTACGGCACCGGATTGCCGGTGCCGGAGCTGGCGCCGCTGAACCAGATGCCGTTGCCCCACTGCTCGCGTTCCTGGCCGGGGATCAGGCCCCAGTTCACCATGCCGGGGTTGCCCGCCACGGTGCCGCTGCCGCCCGGACCGAACCACGCGCCGTTGCCGATCTCCTCGGCCGTGTAGGCCGGGGTCAGGCCCCAGTTGACGAGGCCAGGGTCACCCGCGACGGCCGAGCTGTAGGCATTGAGTCCGGCGCTGTTCCCGTCGTTGGGACCGGTTCCCGGAGTCCCGAGGGGCGGCGGGTAGCCGGGCCCGTAGTGGTGGGAAACCACGGCATTCCCGTACGGGTGCACGAACTTCGCCTGCACGTAGCCGGGCTGCGCGTCGCCCTGGGCGAGCGGCGGACCGCCGCCCGCGCCGGCGGCATCGGACGCGGTCGCGCCCGAGAAGTGGACGTGGTAGTCGGAGGCAAGCGCCGCCTTCTGCGACGACGCGCGCGACATCTCGCCGCCCTGGACGTTGTAGCCCACCCCGGGCGGGGTGTCGGTCGGCATGCCGCCCATGGCGTTGTTGGCGCCGGCCCCGACGCGCGACGCGCCGACGTTGCCGCTGCCGTAGCCGTAGCCGCCGGACTGCTGGTTCTGCAGGGGCACGGCCGTGGCGGCGAGCGCCGAGGCCGCGAGGAAGATCGGGAGTGCCGGGTGTGCCATGGGCAAGAACCTCCTGACCCCCGAAGCGTAGCATCCTCGCCCTCATGCGCATCGCCGTCGCCAGCGACCACGCGGGCTTCCGCCTCAAGGAGGAGCTCGTTCCCGTCATCCGGTCGCTCGGGCACGAGGTGATCGACGTCGGCACGCACGGCACCGAGTCGGTCGACTACCCCGACTACGCGGTCGCCGGCTGCCAGGTGGTGCTGCGCGGCGATGCCGAGCGTGCCATCCTGCTCTGCGGCAGCGGCGTGGGGATGAGCGTCGTCGCCAACAAGCTGCCGGGCATCCGCGCGGCCAACATCGAGGACGTCTACAGCGCCCACCAGGGCGTGGAGCACGACGACATGAACGTGCTGGTCCTCGGCGGCCGCACCGTCGGCGCGGCGGTGGCCGCGGACCTGGTGCGCGCGTTCCTTGCCGCCTCGTACACCGGCGATCCGCGCCACGCGCGCCGCCTGCAGAAGCTCCTGGAGGTGGAAGCCCACCCGGAGCGCTTCGTCCCGACCCCTTCCCCGACTGCCGGCTGACGGCCGTCCTTCCGCCCAGAACGCAGGAACCCACACGATGAACCGCTCCGCCTCCGTCGCCGCCTCGCTCGCCTCCCTCGTCGCCGCGGGCGCGGCCATCGCGCAGGCCCCGCCGGCCGGCCCCGACTACACGACGCTCCCGGCCGAGCCGGCCGCGATCCAGAAGCAGCTCGAGGGCGCCAAGGTCACCGCCGCGCAGGCCATCGACGCCGCGGAGAAGGCGATGGCCGGCACCGCCCTCCAGGTTCGCCCCATCATGCAGGGCGACGCGCTCGCGCAGTACGAGGTGATCGTCACCTGCGGCGGCCTGCAGAAGCGCGCGATGGTCGACGCCGCGAGCGGCAAGGTGACCGGTGCCGTCGTCACGCTGCCCTCCGCCGTCGCCAAGGCGGTCGAGCACGCCAAGGGCGGGCTGGTGCGCGAGGCGCGCATGGACATCGCCGCCGAGCCGCCGGCCGTGGTGGTGACCCTCTTCAAGGACGGCCAGCGCCGCGACATCACCGTGAACGCGGTGGACGGCTCGATCGCCGCCGACGTGCCGATGAGCCGCTTCCCCGGCGAGGCGTTCACCGGCGAGGTGGTGACCCTGCCGAGCGGCCTGCAGTTCGTCGACATCCGCCCCGGCACCGGTGCGCAGCCGGCCGACCGCAACGCCGTGGTGAAGGTGCACTACACGGGCTGGCTGGTCGACGGCAAGAAGTTCGACTCGAGCGTGGACCGCAACGAGCCCGCGACGTTCGGCCTCTCCGGCGTGATCCCGGGCTGGACCGAGGGCGTGGGCTCGATGAAGGTGGGCGGCAAGCGCAAGCTGATCGTCCCCTTCCAGCTCGCCTACGGCGAGCGCGGCCGCGGCCCGATCCCGCCGAAGGCGACGCTCGTCTTCGACGTCGAGCTGCTCGAGGTGCCCAACGCCCCGCAGCAGTGACCGCGCCCGTCAGCCGGCGCCGCCCGCCGCGGGCGGTGCCGGCGGCGGCGCGACGATCGACTCGAGCGCGGCAAGCGGGATGCGCGCGAACGCCTCGGCGAGCGCCGGGTCGAAGTGCGTGCCCGCGCAGCGGCGGATCTCCTCGAGCACCTCGCCCACGGGGCGCGCGGGCCGGTAGACGCGCGCGCTGGTCATGGCGTCGAAGCAGTCGGCCACGCAGACGATGCGCCCGAGGAGCGAGATCGACTCGCCCGCGAGGCGCCCGGGGTAGCCGGTGCCGTCCCAGCGCTCGTGGTGCTCGAGCACGCCGGGAAGCACCTCCTGCAGGTGCGGGATGTC
The DNA here is from genome assembly GCA_040374835.1 of Phycisphaeraceae bacterium. GTDB lineage: Bacteria > Planctomycetota > Phycisphaerae > Phycisphaerales > SM1A02 > UBA966. The sequence continues at coordinate 3,198 of JBEITQ010000199.1, forward strand.
GGCCAGGATGCGGTGCCCGATCGACGGGTGCTCCTTGATGCGCGCGAACTCCTCGTCGGTCAGCCGGCCGGGCTTGCAGAGCACCGCCTCTGGGACGCCGATCTTGCCGAGGTCGTGCACCGTGCCGCAGAGGTAGCTGCGCGCCACCATGTCGTCGGGGAAGCCGGCGGTGCGCGCGAGGAGCTGCGCGAAGGCGGCCACGCGGTCGGAGTGACCGCGCGTGTAGGGGTCCTTGGCGTCGATCGTGCGGATCAGCGCGTGCACGGTGCCCGCGAACATGAGCTGCTGCTCGACCGCGAAGCGGTGCTCCATGTCGGCACGCTCGAGCGAGGCGATCGCGTGCCCGGCCATGCGGGCGAGCGTGCCCGCGACCGCCGCGGCCTCGGCAAGCTCGCCGTCGGGGCGGCGCCGCGCGGACTCGAGCCACAGCGCGGCCCCGGGCGCGTCGCCTGCCTGCACCGGCACGCATACGGCCTGCTCGACGGCGATGCGCCGCAGGCTCTCGCCGATCGCCGAGCCGGCCGAGGACTCGAGGTCGCCGACCGTCGCCTCGCCGGCGAGGGCACGCCGCACCATGGTGCGGCTGTAGCCGCCCGGGGCGCCGGCGCCGCCCTCGGCGGCAAGCACCTCGACCGCCGACTCGCCGGCCGCGCGCAGGAGCGCCGCGCCGTCGAAGCCGGTG
>JBEITQ010000236.1:0-2290 GCA_040374835.1 Phycisphaeraceae bacterium
GAGGAGTACGGGGTCGTCCTTCGCCACCTTCGCGAGCATTTCCGCGTCGTTCCCCGTATATCCGGCCGCGCGCAGTGTTGGAATGTGTGGCCGCTCGTGCGGCGGCAGCACGCCCTGCATGCAGCCCAGGCGCGCCAGCGCGGCCATCTTCGCCAGGCCCTGCAGTGCGGCCTCGCGCGGGTGCGAGACCTGCCCGCGGTTCCCGGTGCTCGCCACGTTCCCGGGCGACAGCCCCGCGTAGTTGTGCGTGGGCCCGACGATGCCATCGAAGTTCGCTTCCGGCACGCCCGGAGGGTACACGGCGCGCGGGCGCTTCCACCTACACTGCCGCTCCCGATGGCACGAGCGTCGTCCAGCTCAGGCAGCAAGGGCGCGAAGGGCGGTGCGCCCGACGCGTCGATGCGCATCGTCGTGCTGACGGGCAAGGATTCCTACCTGCGCGTCGAGCGCGCGCGGCAGCTGCAGGAGGCGCTCGAGGCGACCTTCGGCGCGGTCGACCGCTTCGAGTTCGACGGCGCGTCGGCGCAACTGAGCGCGGTGCTGGACGAGCTGCGCTCCTACGGCCTGATGGCGCAGCACAAGCTGGTGATCGTCGAGAACGCCGAGCTCTTCATGGGCGCCGAGGACCGTCGCCGCGCCATGGAGCGTTACGCTGAGTCGCCGCAGCAGGAGAGCACGCTCCTCATGCGCGCGGGATCGCGCTGGAACCCCGGGAAGTTCGACAAGCTGGTCGAGGCCGCCGGCGGCGCGGTGCTGAAGTGCGAGGCGCCGTCCGACGACGAGGCGCTCCGGTGGTCCGTGGTGCGCGCGCAGAAGGCGCACGGCGCGACGCTGGACCAGGCCGCCGCCACGCTGCTGGTCGAGAAGATCGGCCCCGACCTGGCGCGCCTGGACACCGAGATCGCCAAGCTCGCCGCCGCGGCAGGCGAGGGAAAGCCCATCGGTCGGTCGCTGGTGGCCGAATTCGTCGGGCTCTCGCGCGAGGAGCAGGCCTGGGAGATCCAGTCCGCGCTCCTGCAGCGCGGCTCCCGTGCGGCGATGGAGAAGATGGGCGAGCTGCTGGGCGTCTCGGGCGTGCCCGAGCAGCTGGTGGGGTGGTCGATCACCGACATCCTGCGCAAGGTGCACGAGGCCGCGCGTCTGCAGGCCGCGGGCATGAACGACTTCGCGGCAGGCAAGCAGCTGAAGCTGTGGGGCGAGGGACAGGCGCTGGTCATGCAGGCCGCGCGCCGCCTGGGACCGCGCCGCGCGGCCCGCCTGCTGGATGCGGCGGTGCGCGTCGATGCGCGCACCAAGAGCGGATGGAGCTCGAACACGCGCCGGACCCTCGAGGGCCTGGTGGCGACGATCGGAGAACGACTGCAATGACGAAGCTGACGATCACCGCTGTCCCCTGCGCGCTCGCGGCGGCCCTCGTGGCCGGCTGCGCCGACAGCTACGAGTACGTGCCGGACGGCCCGAACGCGGTCGACATGCCCGAGGCCGCGGGTGCGCGCCCGGTCCGCAGCGATGCGCCGTCCGCCGCCAACGCCACGGTCGCTGCGCCGCGAACCACGGTAGACGCGCTGCCGCGCGACGATTCCCGCCGTGCCTTCGACGGTCAGGCCGCGGTGGCCAGCGCCGGGAAGTCGCTGCCGTCTACGCGTCGTCCGTCGGCGATGCCCTTCCTCGATGCGACGCTGCCGACGGCCACGCCCGCGCAGGTCGCCGCCGCGGAGCTTGCGCCCGCCGATGCCGCGACCGCGGCGACGTCCAACCCCGCCGTGGCGCCGTCGCCGCCGGCCGAGCAGCCCATGCCTGCGCCGGTGCCTGCACCGACGCCGGTTCCCGAGCCGCCCGCGCCCGAGCCGGTGGTGCCCGCGCCTGCCGCGGTTCCGGCACCCGCTCCGGCACCGGTTGCGCCGGAGGCAAAGCCGGCCGAGTCGCCGGACGCACCGAAGCCCGCCGACGAACCCAGGCCGGCAGAGTCGACGAAGCCCGCGGATGCTCCGGCACCGGCGCCCGTTCCGGCGCCCGAGCCCACCGACGGGGCGCGCGTGATGCCCGCGCAGCCGGCGCCTGCACCCGAAGTGCCGCCGGAGCCCAGCAAGCCCCAGCGCTCGCGCACCGACGCGCCTGCGACCCCGCCCGTTGACGAGGCCGCGATCCTGCGCGCCGGCGCGGTCAAGCCTGCGCCTGCCGCGGAACCGGACGCCGCGCCGGCGCCTGCCAAGCCTGCGGATGCGCCTGCTCCCGCTCCTGAGTCGACCGCCCCGGCGTCGGCCCCGGCACCGGCCCCGGCGCCGGCCCC
>JBEITQ010000124.1:0-6114 GCA_040374835.1 Phycisphaeraceae bacterium
GGCGGTGCCGCCCTCGCCGCGGCGCTCGCGCTCGCGCCGGCCGGCCAGGACCGAGGCGCCGCGCGCCCGGGCCACGGCAGCGCCACGGAAGTCGAGGCCGACACCAAGGCCGCGATGGAGGCGCTGGACCGACTCGTCGGCCGCTGGGACATCGAGGGGCAGGCGCTCGACGAGTCGGGGGCAGTGGTCGGCACCTTCACCGGGAACGCCCACTACTCGTTCACGCTCTCGGACAACTTCCTGATGGGCGAGACCACGCTCCTCAACGGCGGCTACGTGCTCGACCAGGTCGACTACATCGGGTTCTCGCCCGGCCTCGGCAAGTACACGCACGTGATGCTCACCGAGCTCGACAAGTCGATGATCTACCAGCACGGCGAGTGGATCGCCGGCGGCGACGGGCTGGTCTTCGCGATGGCCGCGCCGCTCGACTCGCCGGACGGCACGCCGCGCGCGATCGGCCTGCAGTACGTCTTCGCCGGCAAGGACGTCGACGTGACCATGACCATGCAGCAGGGCGTGGCCGCGCCGCGCACCGTGCGCATGCGCCTGACGCCCTCGAAGCACCCCGCGGCGCCGACCGGACCCGGGGGGATGCCCACGGGCGGCAACGTGCGCGTGGTCCAGCAGCAGGGCGACCCGGCGAAGATGCGCGCCGAGATGCAGCAGGCCATGGCGCAGATGACCGCGCAGCGCCAGGCGGTCCAGTCCTACTTCAACCAGGTGAGCGGCTCGATCGACGGCTCCGCGGGATCGCCCGCGCCCGACGCGAGCGGCCTCTTCGGCGGCCCGCGCTGATGGCCCTCCCGCGACTGGCCATCATCGGACGGCCGAACGTCGGCAAGTCGAGCCTCTTCAACCGGCTTGCGGGCCGGCGCATCTCGATCGTCGACCCCACGCCCGGCGTCACGCGCGACCGCATCACGACGATCGTCGAGCTGAAGGCGCCGCCCGGGCACCGCGACGACGAGCCGCGCTTCGTCGAGCTGATGGACACGGGCGGCTACGGCGTCTACGCGGCCGAGGGCGGCCGCATCGACGACGCGGGGCAGGACCTCGCGGTCCTCGCCCCCGACATCGAGCGGCAGATCCGCGCGGCCGTCGCGCAGGCCGACCTCGTCCTCTTCGTGATCGACGCGCACGACGGCATCGTGCCCCTCGACGAGATGGTGGCCCGGCTCCTGCGCGAGGCGGGGCTGTCCGGGCGCGTCGTGCCGGTGGCCAACAAGGTGGACGACCCGAGCTGGGAGGGCGACGGCATCGAGGCCGCGTCGCTCGGCTTCGGCGAGCCGCTGATGGTGAGCGCGGCGTCCGGCTTCGGCGCCGGGCGCCTGCAGGAGGCGGTCTGGGAGCGCATCGGCGCGCCCGGCCCCGACGGCCCGCCGCCGGACCCCGAGATCCGCTTCGCGATCGTCGGCCGTCGCAACGCGGGCAAGAGCTCGCTGGTGAACGCGCTCGCCGGCGAGCCGCGGGTGATCGTCAGCGAGATCGCCGGCACCACGCGCGACGCGGTCGACGTGCGCCTGGAGGTCGACGGGAAGGCGCTCGTCGTGATCGACACCGCCGGCGTGCGCAAGCGCAAGAGCTGGGCCGACGACGTCGAGTTCTATTCCAACGCGCGCACCGACGCGGCCATCGACCGCGCCGACGTGTGCGTGCTGCTCCTCGACGCCGCCGAGAAGTGCTCGCAGGTCGAGAAGCGGCTGGCGCACCAGCTGGAGACCAAGTGGAAGCCCACGGTCATCGCCGTGAACAAGTGGGACCTGGTGGCGTCGAAGCTCTCGCCGAAGGACTACATCGAGTACCTGACGCAGGAGTTCCCGGGGCTCGACTTCGCGCCGATCGTCTTCGTGAGCGCGAAGGACGCGACCGGGCTGCGCGAGCTGCTCGGGATGGTGGCGAACCTCGCGCACCAGGCGCGCCACCGCGAGGGCACCGGGCGCATCAACCACGCCGTGCGAGCGATCCTGGAGGCGCGCGGGCCGAGCTCGCGCCTGGGCACCAAGGCGAAGGTCTTCTACGTGGCGCAGATCGACGTGCAGCCGCCGACCCTGGCGATGGTGGTCAACAAGCCCGACCTCTTCGCGGGAAGCTACGAGCGCTACTTCCGCAACCAGCTGCGCGAGCACCTGCCGTTCAGCGAGGTCCCGATCCGGATCGTCTTCAGCGAGCGCAAGCGCGAGAAGCGCACGCGGGAGTGAGGCCAGGCGTCAGGCCGGCGCGGCGGCCCACGTGACCAGGAGCGCGACGCCCGAGAGCGCGCCCACGGCTCCGGCGGCCACGGCGACGGCCGCGTAGGCGTCGAGCGAAGGGATGCGGAACGCCGGGCGCGCCAGCGCGCCGGCCACCGCCGCCACCGCGATGCCGTCGAACGCCGCCTTGAGGAGCACCCCCGGCACCGGAACGAACTGGACGAGCGACGCCACCGCCGTGCAGGCGAACGCGCGGCTGGCGACGTCGGCGAGCGCGCCGGCCGGCCGGCTGCGCACCAGCGCCACCGCCATGAAGCCCGCCGTGCCCGCGGCCGTGCAGAGCGCCACCCACACGGCGTTCGCCGCGGCGGCCGAGAGCCGCGCGGGAAGCCCCTCGGGCCCCGACGGCAGCGCACCCGCCAGGCAGCCGAGCGCGAGCACGCCGAGCGCGCCGCCGCCGATCCCCGTCCAGAAGCGGAAGTCCCCCTCGGGGCAGAGCGGCGTGTCCTCGGCGCGCGTCGGCATCGCTGGGAATCGATCGTAGCGCCGCGAGGGATATCCTCGCCGTGCGCATGCAGATCCGGCTCCGTGACCACGAGCGACGCCCGGTGGGGACCGCCGAGGTCGACCCCGCCGCGCGGCCGCCGAGGATCGAGGTCCGCGCCGCGGACGGATCGGTGCGCGAGGCCTTCCTCGACTGGGAGCAGGCGCTCGACGACGCCGGATGCCTGCGCGCGTGCGTCGCGTGCCGCTGCCCCGAGCTGTACCGCAGGCGCACGCCGATCTGGTTCACCCCGTTCGCCCTCGTGCTCGCCGCCGCCGGCCTGGTGGCGGCGCTGACCGGGCACTCGAGCGACCCGCTCGTGCTCGCGGCGCTCGTCGCGCTGGTCGTGATCGACGTGGCGGTCCTCGCCTTCGTGCGCGCGCGGCTCGTCTGCTACCGGTGCGGGACCGCCTACTCCGGGATGCCGATCGCGCGGCAGCACCGCCGGTGGGACGCACGAGCCGCGGCGCGCGCGGCCGCGGGCGGGTGAGCGCCCGCGCCACCGCTACCATCGTTCCCGTGGCGACCGACCCCGCCCAGGACCGCTCGTGGATGCGCGCCCTCGCGGGCACGTTCGTCGTCTTCGACGGCCCGGACGGCAGCGGCAAGAGCACGCAGTTCCGGCGCTTCGCCGACGCCGCGCGTGCCGCGGGAGTCGAGGTGGTGGAGGTGCGCGAGCCGGGCGGCACGCCGATCGGCGAGAAGGTGCGCGCCATCCTGCTCGACCCCGCCAACGCCGAGATGACCGTGCGCACCGAGATGCTCCTCTACATGGCGAGCCGCGCGCAGCTCTACGAGCAGCGCATCGCGCCGGCCATGGCATCGGGCGCGATGGTGCTCGCCGACCGCTTCGTCTCCAGCACGCTCGCGTACCAGGGGACGGCCGGCGGCATCGACGAGGACGACATCGTCGCCGTCGGCCGCGTGGCCACCGGCAACCACGTGCCCGACCTCACGGTGGTGTTCGACGTGGCGACCGAGGTGGCCCTGCGCCGCCTGTCGCCGCTCCTCGACCGCATGGAGCGCAAGGGACACGACTTCCATGCGCGCGTGCGCGCGGGCTACCTCGCGCAGTCGCGCCGGTGGCCGGAGCGCTATGCGGTGGTCGATTCCTCGACCGGGCCCGACGAGGTCACCGCGTCGCTCATGCGCACGGTGAAGTCGTGGTGCGCGTCGCGGAGCGAATCCACCGCGAATCCACCGCCACGCCACCGCGTGCGCACATCGTGAAATCCTTCACGAGCTTCTGACGTTTCGTCCGGAATTTCGGCGGCGCACGTTCGACGCGCGCGGAACGTGTTCCATACTCGCGCCGCAGTTCGTGGACGGCGATCGGGGACGCCAACGATCCCCAGCGAGGACGCACGAGACATGCATGCACACGTGGCACGTCGTGAGCGGCTCAGCCGCTTCGTGGACCTGGCCCGCGCCTACCGGGGCTGGAGCAGGCAGGAACTGGCATCGCGGCTGGGGCGCGACCTCTCGAAGATCATCCCGGGAAGCGGCAATCCGAAGCTCGACCTGGTGGTGGCGCTCGCCGAGGCGCTCGAGTGGGACGTCGGGGACGTGGTACAGGGCGTGTGGGACGCGCGCTGGGAAGACGGCGCGGAGGCGGGCATGCTGGGCCTGCCCTACGGCGAGCTCGATGCGCGCGCCCTGGCCGCGCACCGCGCCGGGGACTGGGCGTCGATGCGTTCCGCCGCGTCGGCCATGCTCATGTCCGCCGGCACGCCCGAGGACCGGGCACGCGCGCTGAACCGCTTCGCCGGCGCCTACGAGGGGCTGGGGCGGTTCGGCCGCAGCGTCGAGTGCCTGCGCGCCGCGCTCTCCGCATCGCCGCTCTCGCCGGCGATGGGCGCGATGCTGCGCGTGAACCTCGCGGGCGCGCACTACGCGCTCTGGAACGTGGTCGAGGCGCGCGCCACCGCACATGAGGTGGTGGAGCGATTCGCGCACCGGGTGCAGGCAGGGCGCGCCGAGCGGATCGGGCACGCGCTCGCCCTCATGCACCGCGGCCAGTGCGCCCGGCGGCTGCTCGCGGAGCTCGGCGGCGAGGCCCGGGCGGCCGCATGCGAGGCGCGCGACGACCTCGCGCGCGCGGCCGACCTGCTCGACGATGCGCACGGCCGGTACCCGGACGCCTCGCTCGACGGCGCGGCACGCACCTGCCGCGGGGCACTTCTGGAGGCGCGCGTCGGGACGCGCGAGCTTGCCCCGGAGGAGGCGGTCGATGCGATCGTCGCCTCGCTCGCCGAGGTCGAGGATCCGGAGTCGCACGCACCGGGCGCGTGGCTCGAGAGCCACGGGTGGTGGTGCGTCTACGGGTGCAACGTGGCGCTCGGCCACCTCGACGAGCCGGTGTTCGGGCGCGCGATGGCGATCCTCACCAACAAGGCGATCGACATCGCCGAGCGCACCGGCAGCTGGCCGCTGCGCGAGCGGGCGCTCACGCTCGAGCATGCGCGCCGCGAGCGCGACGCGCCGGATGCGGACGGGGAGGACCCGTGGATCGTCGACGAGGAGGACGTCCGGACGATCGCGGGGGCCATGGGCCGGTTCCCCTCGTTCCGGGAGACCGGCTGGCGCATCCTCGCCAGCGCACGCGTGGTCGGAGAGGCATGACCGGTCGCGGGCGGCATGGGGCACGGGGTCCCGCCATAGACTCCGTGCCCCGATGCCGACGAGCGAAGGACGTCCCGACGCCCCAGCGCCCCCGCATGCGGCGGCCGGCGGGGCCGCGCCGGCGGGCACGCTGCTCGTGATCGCCGGGCCGTCCGGCGTCGGCAAGACCACGATCGTCCACGAGCTGGTCCGCCGCTTCGGCGGCACGTTCTCGGTGAGCGCGACCACCCGGGCCCCGGGCCCGGGCGAGCGCGACGGCATCGACTACTGGTTCGTCGACGAGCCGACGTTCCAGCGCTGGATCGACGAGGACCGCTTCCTGGAGCACGCGCAGGTGTTCGGGCGTAGCTGGTACGGCACGCCCGAGGAGCCGGTGCGCCGCGACATCGCGCGCGGCAGGCTGGTGATCCTGGACATCGACGTGCAGGGCGCGGAGAACGTCCGGCGCAAGGTGCCCGAGATGCTCGGCATCTTCGTGCTGCCCCCCGACGAGGCCGAGCTCCTGAAGCGCCTGCGCGCCCGCGGGCGCGACGACGAGGCGGCCATCGAGCGCCGGTTCGCCGAGAGCAAGCGCGAGATCGCGCGGGCGCGCGGCGGGCGCGCATTCGACGCGTTCGTCGTGAACGACGACCTGCGGCGCGCGACCGAGGAAGTGGCCTCGATCGTCGCGGCGCGGCTCGGTCAGGCGTCCTCGGGGCCCTCGGCGACCTGAGGCGGCCCGATCACCGCGCCGCCGACGCGCACCATGTTGGAGCC
>JBEITQ010000104.1:0-6793 GCA_040374835.1 Phycisphaeraceae bacterium
AGGTCGAAGTCCGGCATCATGGCCGTCAAGGCTAGCGCGCTCGCCGCGCGTCACCCATCCCGCGGCGCTTCCGGCGCCGTGGCCCCCGCGCCGGCGCCCCGCGCCGGCGGGAACCAGTCCAGGTCGAAGACCGCCTCGAGCGGCGTCCACCACTGCCCCGGGGCGGCGAACGGCGCGGGCCGCTGGAAGCGGCGCATGAGCTCGTCCCACGCGCGCGTGCGCGGGTCCTCGGCGTAGGCCTGGTAGTCGCGCGCCGGGTCGAAGCCATCGTCAACCTCGGCCACCATGAAGAGCCGCGTGCCGCCGCGGAAGATGTGCATGCGGCGAATGCCGATCCGGCGCAGCCCGTCGGTCACCTCGGGCCACACCTCGCGGTGCATGCGCACGTACGCCTCGGCCATCGCGGGATCGTCCACCAGGTCCAGGGCCTGCGCGAAGAGCGGCATGCGCGCGAGGGTAACGCGTGGCGCGGAAGCGGGCGGCGGCATGCGGTGGCCCGGAGGCCCATCGGTACGATTCGCCGCATGATTCACGGCCTGATCTCCGCGATGCTGCTCGCCTCGGTGGCCGTCGGCACGGTGGGCATGCCAGCCCAGGACCTGGCCGCCGCGCAGCGCGCGCGCATCGCCGAGCGCGCGAAGTCGCCGCGCACCCCTGCCCACGTGGCCTTCGTCTCCAATGGCGTCGCCGACTTCTGGACCATCGCGAAGGCCGGCGCGCTCGCGGCCGGCAAGCAGCTCGGATGCAAGGTCACGGTGGAGTTCCCTGGCGCCGGCCTCAGCGACCAGAAGCGAATCCTGGAAGACCTGGTCACCCGCGGGATCGACGGCATCTCGGTCAGCCCGATCGACCCCACGAACCAGGGCGAGGTGCTGTCGCTCGTCGCCGAGCGGTCGTTCCTCATCACCAACGACTCCGACGCGCCGAAGTCGCCGCGGCTCTGCTACGTCGGCATGGACAACTACTCGGCCGGCCGGCTGTGCGGCGAGCTCGCGCGCGAGGGCCTGCCCAAGGGCGGGAAGGTCGCGATCTTCATCGGCCGGCTCGAGCAGGACAACGCGCGCCGCCGCTGGCAGGGGTTCGTCGACGGACTGCTGGGGCGCCCGAACGACCCGTCGCGCGCCGACGATCCCACCAAGCCGATCGTCGAGGCGGGCTACTCCATCGTCGGCACGTGGACGGATTCCTTCGACCGCGCGAAGGCGAAGGCCAACATCGAGGACGTGATGATCCGCCACCCGGACCTGGCGCTGATGACCGGGCTCTTCGAATACAACTCGACGCTCGCCGTCGAGGTGATCCGCCAGTCGGGCAAGCAGGGCAAGGTTCTGCTCGCCGCCTTCGACGAGGGCGCCGACGTCATCGCCGGCATCCGCGAGGGCTACGTGCTCGGCACGGTGGTGCAGGACCCCTTCATGTACGGCTTCGAGAGCGTCCGCATCCTGCAGGCGCTGAACCGCGGCGACGCGGGCGTGCTGCCGAAGGACGGCATCCTGTCCATCCCCGCCCGCGTCATCCGAAAGGACACGGCCGAGGCGTTCTGGAAGGACCTGAAGGCGAAGCTCGAGGCCGGGAAGGCCGGCAAGGCACCCGCGTGATGCAGGCGCCCGCCGCATGAGTGCACCGCGCGCCGCGGTCCTCCGTGCCCGGGGGCTCACCAAGCGCTACGGCGGCGTCGAGGCGCTGTCGTCGGTCGACCTCGAGCTGCATGCCGGCGAGGTGCACGCGGTGGTGGGGGAGAACGGCGCGGGCAAGAGCACGCTGCTCCGGATCCTCGGCGGCGTGCACGCGCCTGATGCCGGGTGGATCGAGATCGCACGCCCAGGCGACGCACCGAAGCCCGTCGCGCTGCGCGGCGTGCGCGCGGCGCAGCGGGCCGGCATCGCGCTCGTCCACCAGGAACTCAACCTCGCGGAGAACCTGGATCTCGCCGGGGCGATCTTCCTGGGCCGCGAACCGGCGCGCTGGGGCATCCTCGACCGGGCGCGGATGCGCCGCGAGGCGCGCCGCTGGCTCGACCTCGTCGGACTTTCGGAGGACGCCGGCACCCCGTGCGAGGAACTGCCGATCGCCAAGCGCCAGCTGGTCGAGATCGCGCGCGCCCTGGCCTGCGACGCACGCGTGCTGGTGCTCGATGAGCCGACCTCCAGCCTCTCGGCGCCCGAGGTGGAGCGCCTCGAGCGGATCATCCACGGGCTGCGTGCCCGCGGGACGGCAATCGCGTTCGTGTCGCACCACCTCGACGAGGTGCTGCGCGTGGCCGACCGCGTGACCGTGCTGCGCGACGGCCGGATGGCCGGCCATGCCGCGCGCGGCGCGTTCGACCGCGCGTGGCTCGAGCGCACGATGGTGGGTCGTGCGATCGAGCCGCAGGGTGCGCGCGTCCCGGCGGCGCACGCCGCCGTGCGCCTTCGCCTGCGCGGCGTGGTGTCCGCGCATCGGCGCGCCCGGCCCGCCTCGCTCGAGGTGCGCGGCGGCGAGGTGGTGGCGCTCGCCGGGCTCGTGGGAAGCGGCCGCACGGAACTCCTCGAAGCCATCGCCGGGCTCACGCCCCATGGCGGCGCCGTCGAGCTCGACGGCACGCCGCTCGTCGGGCCGGCCTGCGCGCGCATCGCGCGGGGCATCGGCATCGTGCCCGAGGACCGGGCGCGCGACGGACTGTTCCTTCCGGACCCGGTGTCGACCAACGTCTCGGCGGCATGGATCGGCCAAGGCGCCGCCGTGATCGACCGCGCCGGCGAGCGCAACGCCGTCCGCGACGCGATCGTGCGGGTCGGGCTGCGGCCCGCCGATCCGGCCCGCCCCGTGGGCTCGCTCTCGGGCGGCAACCAGCAGAAGACGCTCGTCGGCCGCTGGACCGCGGTGGCTCCGGCGGTCATCCTCCTCGATGAGCCGACCCGCGGCGTGGACGTCGGCGCGCGTGCGGACATCCACGCCGAGATCCGCCGCCTCGCCGAGGCCGGCACCGCCGTGCTCTTCGCGTCGAGCGAGCTCGAGGAAGTGCTCCTCCTCGCCGACCGCGTGGTGGTGATGCACGACGGCTCGCCCGCCGGCGAGCTTCCCGGCGGCTGCGGCGAGGTCGACGTCATGCGCCTGGCCACCGGCGGAGGCGCGGGCACGGCCGCGGGGCGTGCGGCATGAGGAAGGTGCTCGGCATCCTCGGCATCCTGGTCGCGGTCTTCACGTTCGCGTCGTTCTCCGGTCCGGGGTTCCTCACGGGCTACAACCTCTCGAACCTCACCCAGCGTTCGGCGCTCCAGTCGATCATCGCCCTCGGCGCGGCGGTCGTCATCGCCACCGGCGGCATCGACCTCTCGATCGGCTCGGTGGTGTGCCTGGCGGGGATCGCCGTGCCGTGGCTCCTGGTCGAGCACGGGTGGTCGCCGTGGCTGGTGGTGCCCGTGGTGCTCTCCGGCAGCGCGCTCATCGGGCTTGCGCACGGGCTCCTGGTGACCCGCCTGCGCCTGCAGCCCTTCCTGGTCACGCTCTGCGGGCTGCTCCTCTACCGCGGCATCGCGCGGTGGATGACGTCCGACGCCTCACAGGGCTTCGGCGGCAACTTCGCGGGCCTGCGATCGGCGGCCCTCGCGAAGTTCGACGTTCCCGGCCTCGAGGGCTACCGCCTGCCGGCCACCGTGATTCCCCTCGCCGTCATCGCGCTCGCCATCGCGTTCGTGGTCTCGCGCACCGTGTGGGGGCGGTGGCTCCTCGCCACCGGCCGGAACGAGTCGGCCGCGCGCCACAGCGGCGTGCCCACCGAGCGCATCGTCACGCTCGCCTACGTCGTCTGCAGCACGCTCGCCGGCCTCGGCGGCATGCTCTTCATCTTCGACATCGGCAGCGCCCAGCCGAGCGACTTCGGCAACTTCTACGAGCTGTACGCCATCGCGGCCGCGGTCCTCGGCGGCTGCAGCCTGCGCGGCGGCGAGGTGCACGTGGTGGGCGTCCTGCTCGGGGCCGCCACGCTCCAGGTGCTGCGCACGGCGGTCACGCTCTCCGACCTGGGGTCGCAGCTCGAGTTCGCGGTGATCGGCGCGGTGCTCCTCGTCGGCGTCGCTGCCGACGAGCTGGTGCGACGGTGGATCGCCCGGCGCCGGGCGCGGTCGGCCGCTTAGCCGCCGCAGCCGCCCCAGTTCGCCAGCAGCAGTCCCAGGTCGTTGCCGTCGGTGACGCCGTCCGTGTTGAGGTCGGTCGGGCCGCCCGCCGTGCCCCACGCCGCCAGCAGCGTTCCCAGGTCGTTGCCGTCGACCGCATTGTCGCCGTTGAAGTCGCCGGTGCAGGTCTGCGTGCAGGTGACGAAGAGCGACCCGGAGCCGCCGCCCGTCGCGCCGCCGACGCGCACCCAGTACGTGGCCCCGGCGGTCACCGGGAAGCTCGCGCGCGAGGTGCCTGCGGCGCAGCTGGTGCCGTCGTCGTTGCACGCCAGGAGCGGCGTCGAGGCGGTCGGGCAGGATGCTCCCGCGTACACCGCCAGGCGCGTGTCGAAGCCCGCGCTGCCGCAGGTCGAGACCAGCGCGTTGCCGGTGCAGGTCGGCACGAAGCGGTACCAGACATCCTTGGCCATGGCGGTCGAGCCGTCCACGGTGCATGACGACGGGATTTCGCCGCCGCTGTTCGTGGCGGTGGTCGTGTCGAAGGAGGTGGTCCCGGCAAGCAGCTCGGCCGCGCCGCCGCACTCGTCGTTGGCCGGCGCGCCGTCGATGATCGTGACGTCGTCGACGTACCAGGTGTCGTTCGACTCGGTGCCGTCGACGCGGAATCGGATGCGTCCGCCGTTGAACCGGCCGTTCTGGGGGATCACGTGCGTGAACTGCTGGAACGCGCCCGGCGTGGTCCCGTCCGAGGTGACCGTGTTGAGCGCGATCCAGTCCTGGCCTGAGGTCATGTACTCGACGATCAGGGTCTTGCCGGACTCGACGTTCGTGCGCCAGACCCAGTAGGTCAGCGTGGGGTTCGCCGTGCCGAACAGCTGCAGGAAGTTCGACCGGATCTCGTCGTCGTCATAGGCATTCGCGCCCGACGAGTTGAGCTGCAGCGAGTTCGGTGCGCTCGGCTCGCCGACGGCGAGCGACGTGGCGACGCAGCCGTCGTTGTACGTCCAGCGGCTGGTCTGCACCGTCGTGGTGGCGAACGGCTCGATGAAGGGCAGCGACTGCGGCGCGGGGCGGACGAAGTCGCAGGACTGCGAGTTCAGGCGGTTGGTGATCTCGGTGACGGCCCGCGTGTTCAGGCGGAGGTTCGATCCGGTGATCCCGCCGCACGCGCCGTTCGCCGAGCACATGATGTTGCAGCTCGCGTTGCCGTCGGCGTCGCAGTGCGTGCAGCTCCAGTTGTGGCCGATCTCGTGGGCCGAGAGCGAGACGCGGAAGTTCAGCGTCGTGGTGTAGCGGCTCTCCACCACGCCGTACTGGGCGTTGGAGATCGAGTTGCAGACGACGTTCAGGTACGCCAGGCCGATCGTTCCGCCGGAGAACGCCACGCCGCTGAACATGTGCGAGACGTCGCGGAAGATGCCCGATTCCGGGGCCGTCGCCCACTTGTTGCCGAACTCCGTGAGGCGCGCGTCGATCGTCGTTCCCGAGTACGGGTCGGTCGACGCCGAGCGCACCACGATCACGCTGATCTCGTGCACGACGTTCGCGTCGCGGTCGTAGATCACGTTGACGTTGTTCATGATCAGCTCGATGTCGTTCACCGTGCTGGCGACGCTCGAGCCGTTCTTCTGGAAGAACTCGTAGTCGGTCTCGCAGCCGATCTCGACCTGGGACGGCGTGGTGCCGGCGATGCCGCCCTCGCCCTCCTGCTGCTCGCCGATCGTGAAGCGCTCCACCGGGAAGCCCGGCTGGCCCAGCGCGCAGCCCCGGCCGTCCGGCACCGCGTCGGCGGCAGAGAACGACAGGTGCACGCCTGCCTGCGGGTCGTTCGGGCAGAAGTCGCGCTTGGGCTGCACCACCCAGGTCTCGCCGTCCTCGAGCCGCACGATGCCGCTGAAGCCGCCGGGCAGCAGCGAGCCGCTCACGACGGTGTCGGGGCGCCCCTGCACGGTGCCGCGGTAGGTGCGGACCTCGGGCGGGGCGGTCGGCTCGAGCGCGCCGTTGCCGCGGTCGACCAGCACCCGGTAGCGGTCGCTTCGGTTTGAGTGCTTGAAGAGGTCGAGCGTCAGCACGCCGCCGTCGGTCGGCACGTCGACGGTGAAGGTCGCGACCGGCGCCGCCGGCAGCGCCGGCGAGAACTCCCGGTAGCGGGACACCTCGGTGATCGCGCACGGCGGCGGCTGGATGGCGCCCCGGCCCCCCAGCGTCCCCGATCCCGTGGAACCGGAGGACAGCGCGAGCAGCGTCAGGGCGGCAACCGTGGCGTGGATCATGGGTCCTTCTACGGCCCCCGGGTCATCGGGGTTCGTTCCGGGACTGTAGGGTCGCGCGACGGGATTCCAAAGCGGTTTAGGTGGTTACAGGAACCACCCGCACCGCCGCCGCCGCCGCCCGCGCCTTCTTCCGCGCCTCCGCCACCGTGCGCCCGGTGGCCAGCGCCACGCCCATCCTCCGGTAGGCCCTGGTGGACGGCTTCCCGAAGATTCGGACCTCGACCCCGGGCGTCCGCAGGGCGCGGTCGATGCCGGCGTAGGCCGGCGCGCGGTCCGACCCGAAGTCCGCCAGGATCACCGCGCTCGCCGCGGGCCCGCGGTACTCGATGCGAGGGATCGGAAGCCCAAGCACCGCGCGCAGGTGGAGCTCGAACTCGCTCAGGTCCTGCGAGGCCATCGTGACCATCCCCGTGTCGTGCGGCCGCG
>JBEITQ010000197.1:0-3943 GCA_040374835.1 Phycisphaeraceae bacterium
AGGATCACAGCCTAGTTACCGGCTCCTCTCGGCTTATCGCAGGTTCTCGCGTCCTTCATCGCCTCTCAATGCCAAGGCATCCATCACGTGCCCTTTCAGTCTTGGCCATGCCTACCTGACCCCCTGCGGGGCTGGGCATGCCACGTTCGGACTTTGCGGATCCGAACGATCGCACGCGCGTCTCACTGCTCACGCGCGCCGACGACCTGAATCTCGAGATCGTTCTCGGTGTTCAATACTGCGCTGACAGTCGAGGCTCGCACCAGGCCTTGCGGCTTGCTGCGGCGCACGTGTCTGTCGCGCACGACCAACACTTCACTTGTCAAAGACGCCCGCGAGGCTTGGCCAAACGGGGATCGGAAATGGTACTGAAATGCCCGAGGCCGTCAAGGGGGTGAGTGGCGTCACAGAGCAGGAATTTGAGGCGGATTTCTTATTGGCCCAGACGCTGGTTATGAGCCAGGCGCCCTGCCCCGCCGACCTTACTTCGTGCCGCCGGTGCTCGCCGCAGAGGCCGATGACGCCGCGGCTTGCGCGCGCAGCTTGGCCCGATCGGGATCGTCGCTGTCCACGGCCGGGATGCGGATCTCGTGGCCGGGACGGCTGCTGGAGGCGATGACGACGATGCCGGGGCGGCGGTCGCGGGCCTGCGCCTGCAGCTCACCACGCGCGTCTCCGCGCCCGGCGATGTCCTCGACGACGTCGACGAGGTAGTGCTCGGTGGTGAAGTCGATCGGGCCGCCTGCGGCGCGATCGTCCATGCGGCCGATCCGCTCGCCGGGCTGCACGCTCATCTCCGCCCGGCGCCACTTGCCGTCGACCAGGCGGAAGATCTCGAACTGCGCGGAACCGAGGCCCATGGCGCCGTCACCGGCGTTGGCGCGCGTCAGGAAGAAGCGCACGCTCGGGGAGACGCGGATCTCCTGCGACCAGTCGCTCGCCGGGGACTCCATGACGCATGCCGCCGCGAGGCCCTTGTCGCGCTGCGCGTCCACGAGCAGGTTGCCTCGGGCGAAGAACGGGTTGTAGGCGCGGATGCGCGAGCGGTACTGGTAGGTGCTGCCGGGCTCGACCTCCAGGTCATGGCCCCACACCAGCAGCTCGTCCTTGGAGGCGAGCGTCGGCACCGGGGCCGCGGCCGCCTTGTTGCCGCCGGCATCGGGGCCGGGCCCGAGCTCCGCCTGGAGCTTGGCGATGTCGGCCTCGACGCGGCGCAGCTGCGCGGTCTTGGTTCGCCGCTCGGTGGCCTTGCGCTTGGCTTCCTTGGCGTCGGCGTCGGCATTGGCGTTGGCCTTGCCGCTCATGCTGCCGCCGCCGCCCGGACCGCCGGGACCGCCGCCGGGGCCGCGGCCGCCGGGCGTGTCTCCGCCGGACTTGCGCTCCTCCTCCTTGCGACGGCGCTCCTCTTCCTTGCGCTCCTGCTCGGTCTTGCGCTCCTTCTCGTCGTCCCAGGGGCCGCCGAGCTTGTTCAGGTCGGCGATCAGGCTGTCGGCACGGCGGCGCTTCTCGGTGAGCTGCGTCTGCAGCTGCATGCGCCGGCGAATGATGCCCGCGTCCTCGCCCGGGGCGGCGTCGCCGCCGGAGGAGGCCGCCATCAGCAGCTCGGGCGACACGAACGCCTGGTTGACGGTCTCGTAGAAGGTCGGCTGCAGGATCTCCTCCTGGTTGTCGTCGATGCCCAGGAGCTGGAACACCTCGTCGCGGATCATCGCGTCGGGGTTGGGGATGCGGCCGCGGAAGGTGAGCTCGGCGTCGCGCGAGGCGAACACCGGGACCTCCACCGGCTCGCCCCAGCTGCCGTCGGCGCGCTTCTCGCGGCGCTCGAACACGATGTCCAGGACGTACGCGCGGTCCTGGTACCAGATGCCCGGGATCGCGCTGCGCGGCGGGTTGCCCGCGGCATCGGAGGCCGACAGCTCGGCGCGGAGCTTCTTGAGGTCGATGCGCGCCACCGGCGTGGTCCACACCACGTCCTTCGGCTGCGTGATCTCGCTGCCGAAGCGGGCGGCGATGGCGGGCGAGGCCTTCGCGGCCTCCTTGGCACCCTCGACGGTCAGGGCGTCTGCCGTCTCCTGCACGCCCTCCATGCGCAGCACGGGCACCTTGGGCTCGTAGTACCAGACGTCGGCCTTGGCGCCGCCGGTCTTGACGAGCATGGCGTTGAAGCTCGGCGACGTGCGCGCGAGCGACCCCACCGGCGACACGGCCTTGCCGCGGCGCTCCTCGAAGCTCGACTCCGCCAGCTTGATCTGGTCCTCGGCGGGAAGCTCGATGCTCCCCGTGCCCTCGAGCTTCGTGGCGATCTGCTTGGCCTTGCGGTCGAGCGCGGCGTCGACCTCGGGGAAGGCCACCTCGTTCGGGCCCACCTTCGCCTTGGGCGTGGACACCACGTGCCAGCCGACGATGCCGAGCGCGATCAGCAGTGCCCCGCCGAGCACCATCTTCTCGAGGTGCTGCTCGAAGACGTTGATTCCCTTGACTTTCATCGGCGTCGCTCCGTGTGGTTCGGGGGCAATGCGGTCATGCGCTCGGCGCGGCGTCTGCGGGCGCGGCATCGGGGGCGGCCGGCGGCGGGTCGTCGCTCGTGCGGCCGTCGGTTCCCTTGGACTTCTGCAGCTCGGCCGGCATCAGCCGGGCAAGCCACGACTTGAGCCACACCGTCTCGATGCGCATCGTGACCTCGGACACCTGGTCCGGGCCGTAGATGAACCCGAGGTCGGCGGCCTCGAAGGCGTCCGCGGGGCGGACGGAGATGTCGGTCACGGTCATGAAGTTGCGGCGCGAGATGGCGTTCATCACCTCGGGCAGGCGCGACGTCGCCACGACCACGCGCAGGGTCACCATGCGCACGTCGTACAGCGGGTTCGACACGCGCCCCGTCATCGAGCGCGAGAAGTCGTACGGCACGGCCGCCTTCAGGTCGATCGGCGGAAGCGCGGGCGCCGCGGCCTCGGCGACGATCGCGCCGTCCGGGGGCACCGATCCGTCCGCGGGAACGCCCTCGGCCGGCGGGGCCTCGGCCTCGCCGCCGAGACCGGCGGGCGGCTTGGGCTTCGCGGCCTCCTCGGCCACCGAGATGGACAGGATGCGCTTGACCGGCGCCTCGATCACGCTGCGGTCCTTCGAGTTCGCGTCCGCCAGCGCGCGCACCACGTCCTCGAGCGCCCAGAAGCGCCACTGCCAGCCGAACATCCGCCCCTCGGAGGGCGGCGTGCCTGCCTCGGCGGCCGACTCGGGCATCCCGAGCGTGGTGGGATCGGCGTACATCGAGAGCGCCGAGGCCCGGTCGGCGTAGATCTGCAGGCGGGTCTCGGACAGCGCCGCCTGCAGGCGCTTCAGCTGGTCGGCGTCGAGCGACTTGCGGTCGGGCTTGCGCTCGAGCGCGATGAACGAGTCCTGGCGGCGCTGCAGCTCGTCGGCGAGGCGCTCGTCGCCCGGGGGCATGCCGACCTTCAGGTCGGCGAGCATCGCGGTGGCCTTCGCCTGCACGGCGTCGAAGACCTCCTCGGCGATGAGGTTGACGTTCTCCTTGGTGACGCGCACGTCGTGGATGAGCGCGGTGCGGCCGGCCTGGTTTGCGTCGCGGGCACGCTCGTGGGCGCGACGCGCGTCCTCCTTCAGGCGCTTCGCCAGGCGCTCGTAGGACGCCACCGTGGCCTGCGAGACGACGCCGGTCTTCGGCTCGCTCGCCACGCCCGGCAGGGCGATCTCGACGGTGGAGCGCTCGAGCTTCTCCAGGTTGCCCCACTCCTGCGCGCGGCTCTCGGCCGCCGCGGCGCGCTGCGCGCGCATGTCGGAGGCGAACCACCACGCGGTCGCCGGCACCAACACCATCACGCCCACGCACGCCACGATGACGGGGTTCGCCTTGACCCAGGCCAGCGCGGCCTTCGCGTCGAACTTGCCGGCGCCGCCCGAGGATTCGCCGCCGGAGTCGCCGCCG
>JBEITQ010000179.1:0-4352 GCA_040374835.1 Phycisphaeraceae bacterium
CCGCCGCCGGCCGATCCCTCGATGCCCGCCGACGAGTTCGCGCGCGCGGTCGCGCGCTCCGACCTGCAGCAGATCGCCCTCGGCACGCTGGCCATGCAGCACGGCGAGTCGCAGGACGTGCGCGACCTGGGCCAGCGCATGTCGACCAACCACACCGCGATCCAGGTGATCGTCGGCAAGGCCGCGGCGAAGCAGGGCATCGCGCTCCCCACCGCGCTCGACGGCGACGACGCCGCGGCGGTCGAGCGCCTGGGCGCGCTGCGCGGTGCGGAGTTCGACCAGGCCTACATGATGCTCATGGCCGGCGAGACGGCGCGGATGCTCGCGCTCTACCGCTGGCAGTACGACAACTGCACCAATGCCGACCTCAAGCCCTTCGCGATGCAGACGATGCCGATCATCGCCGTGCACGCGCGCGTGGCCGACGAGCTGAACAAGGTCGTCAACAAGGAGGCGCTGCGCCTGGCCGCGGAGCGCAAGGCCGCCGAGGCGCAGGCCGCCGCGCAGAAGAAGGCCGAGGAAGAGGCGGCTGCGGCCGCGGCGGCCGCCAAGAAGAAGCCGACGCGCAAGCCGACGCGGCGGTCCTCGTCGTCGAGCCAGGGGTGAGCGGCGGGGTGCGCCCGCGACGGTAGCCTACGGGCCGGCTCATGGATGCGATGCCCCGGCAGCTGCTTGAGATGGTCGACGGTTCCCGGGTGGTCGTGCCGGACTCGATCGAGCTCATTACGCCCTACGTGCTCCGGGAGCGGGGGGACTGGTTCGAGGACGAGATCCGCTTCGTGCGCCGCGCCCTCGAACCCGGCCAGCGCGCCATCGACATCGGCGCGAACTACGGGCTCTTCACGCTGTCGATGGCGCGGTCAGTGGGTCCTGGCGGCCATGTGTGGGCATTCGAGCCGGCTTCGGCCACGGCTTCCTTCCTCGAGGCGAGCCTCCGCGAGAGTGCCGTGGCCAACGTGACCCTCCGCCGCGCCGGCGTTTCGTCGCGGGCGGGCACCGCCGAGCTCTCCCTGAACGCCAGTCCCGAGCTCAACGAGATCGTCCGCGGCGGCGGGTCCCGCGGGCCGACGGAGCGGATCGAGCTGTGCTCGCTCGACGAGCTCGATGCCGCCGGGACCTGGGACCGGGTGGACTTCCTGAAGATCGACGCGGAGGGCGAGGAACTTCGGATCATCGAGGGCGCCGGGTCCTTCCTGCGGCGCCACTCCCCGCTCATCCAGGTGGAGGTGATGGCGGGCACGAAGACCTCGCTCGAGCCGGTGCGGGCCTTCCTCCGCCTCGGCTACCAGGCGTATCGCCTCGTGCCCGGCCTTGGAGTCCTGGTGCCGTTCGACCTCCGGGAGCCGGTCGATGCCTTCACGCTCAACCTGATGTGCTGCCGCGCTGACCGTGCGCGGCAACTGGCCGCACGTGCACTGCTCGTCGAGCCGGCGGATCTGCCGCCGTCTCCCGGACCTGACGTGCTGGCAGGCCGGAACTCCGACGGCCGCTACCACTGGCCCACCTCGATGGCGGGCTTCGACTACGTGCGGATGCTCTCGGGCTCTTGGGCCGGCGGGGCACGGACGAACGAGCGGGCACAGGTCGAGCGCGCACTGTCGATGTTCGCGCTGTCCCGCGATGCGGACGTGCCGCCCCGCGACCGGTTTCTCTCGCTGCGGCGCAGCCTTGAGCTGATGCAGAAGGCCGCGTCGGTGCCCGAGTTCATGCGGCGGGCCTCGCTCGCCCGGGTCGCGGGCGCCTTCGGTGCCCGGCTGCAGGCGGTGACTGCGCTCGATGCCCTTGCACGGAGCGCCGCCGACCAGCGAGGATTCGACTTCTCCGAGCCCTTTCTTGCCCCGTGCGAGCGCTTCGAGCGGATCCCCGTCGCCGGTCGGGAGCACGACTGGGCACTCGCCGCAGTGCTCGAGGAGTTCGAATGCCTCCAGTCCCACTCGTCGTTCTACTCTGGGCCGGCGTCGGTCGGGCGCCTGCAGGCGATTGCCCAGCTCGGCTTCGCGAGCCCGGAGATGCAGCGCCGCCTTGAGCTGGTTCGGGCGCGCCTGGCTGCACGGGGCTGAACTTCGGACGGCGTCTCGGAAAATTGGCCGGGTGTCACAGGAGCTTCACCCTGGGGGGCTACTGTCCCCGCACCTCGATGGCGGTTCGGCCGGAGAGGGACGGAAATACCGAAAATCTCCCGAACAGGCCTTGACAGGGCCGATGAGATTCGGGAACCTACCAAACACCGAACACCGCAAGGATGCGCAGCGTTTCCCGCGCAGAAACCACCTCAACCGACGGAGCGACCGACCATGGCAACCACGACGAACGGCACCCCCACCTCCCGCACCCCGGCCCCCGCGGCTGCTTCCCCGGCTGGCCCCTCCGGCCGGCCCGCACCGGCCGCCCCCGCACCGGCGGCAGTTGGGAAGATGGCGCCCATGCCCACCCCCAAGCCCGGTGACTCGAAGCCCGCCGCCCCGTCCCCCCGCGTCGACGTGAAGCCGGCGCCGGTCGTCGACGCCGCCGCGCGCGCCGCCAAGAACAAGGCGCTCGAGGCCGCCGTCGGCCAGATCGAGAAGAACTACGGCAAGGGCTCGATCATGCGGCTCGACAACGAGTCGGTGCCGGTGATCCCCTCGGTGTCGAGCGGGGCGCTCAGCCTCGACCTCGCCCTCGGCGGGCGCGGGCTGCCGCGCGGGCGCATCATCGAGGTGTTCGGCCCCGAAAGCTCGGGCAAGACCACCCTCGCGCTCACGGTCATCGCCAACTGCCAGAAGCAGGGCGGCGTCGCGGCCTTCATCGACGCCGAGCACGCGCTCGACCCCTCGTGGGCCAAGCGCCTGGGCGTCAACCTCGACGAGATCCTGGTCTCGCAGCCGGACACCGGCGAGCAGGCCCTGGAGATCTGCGAGATGCTCGTGCGATCCAACGCCGTCGACGTGATCGTCGTCGACTCCGTGGCCGCGCTCATCCCCCGCGCCGAGATCGAGGGCGAGATGGGCGACAGCCACGTCGGCCTGCAGGCGCGCCTCATGAGCCAGGCACTGCGCAAGCTCACCGGCGCCATCGCCAAGAGCGAGTGCATCGTGATCTTCATCAACCAGCTGCGCGAGAAGATCGGCGTGATGTTCGGCTCGCCCGAGACCACGACCGGCGGCCGCGCGCTCAAGTTCTACTCCTCGGTCCGCATCGACATCCGCCGCATCGGCGCCATCAAGGACGGCGAGCGCAACGTGGGCAACCGCGTCAAGGCGAAGGTCGTCAAGAACAAGATCGCGCCCCCGTTCCGCGAAGCCGAGTTCGACATCATGTTCGAGGAGGGCATCTCGATCTCGGGCGACGTGCTCGACCTGGCCGTGGCCGACGGCGTCGTCGACAAGAGCGGCGCCTGGTTCAGCTACGGCGACGTGCGCCTGGGCCAGGGCCGCGAGGCGTCCAAGACCTTCCTGCGCCAGAACGCGGACCTCATGGAGGAGATCCGCCGCGAGGTGCTGAAGCAGCGCCTGGCCAACCCGTCGGCGGCGGCGCCGAAGTCGCGCCCGTCCGACGACGAGTGAGCCGCGTCCGCGCGGTTCACGACCGCCCGAGCGCGCTCCTTGCGCTCGGCGCGAGCCGAAGGTCGTCGCGCTCGCCCGCGGCCATGCGCCAGTGGGCGAGCGCGGCGATCATGGCCGCGTTGTCGAGGCAGTAGGCCAGGGCCGGGAGGCGGACCTCCATGCCCAGCCGCTCGCCGAGCGACGCGAGCTCCGCGCGCATGTGCCGGTTGGCGCTTGCGCCACCCCCGACCAGGAGCGTCCGCGGCGCCCGGCCCGAAGCGGCCAGGTGCGCGTGGGCGCGGGCCACGACGTCGACCACCTGGGCGACGGCCGCGGCCTGGAAGCTCGCGCAGAGGTCGGAGACGCGCTGCGGCGTGAGCGGCTCGGGGGCGGGCGGCGGCGTGCGGCCGGGCGACGGCGGCACGCCGCGCACGGCGTAGAGCAGGGCGGTCTTCAGTCCGCTGAAGCTGAAGTCGAGCGTGCGGGCGTCGGGGTCGGCCGCGTCTGCCGCCGCGCCGCGCACGCTGCGCACCGTGAGCCGGGGAAGCGGGAAGCGGACGGCGTCCGGATTGCCCTCGGAACTGCGGGCATCGAGGCGCGGTCCGCCCGGGTAGCCGAGGTCGAGGATGGTGGCCGCCTTGTCGAACGCCTCGCCCACCGCGTCGTCGATCGTGCGGCCGAGGAGCTCGGCGCGAAGCGGGTCATGCATCCGGAAGAGGTGGGTGTGGCCGCCGCTCGCCACCAGCCCGAGCGCCGGCCAGGCGGGCGGCGGGGCTTCGATCAGCCCGGCCGCGAGGTGCGCGGCCACGTGGTCGATGCCCAGGACGGGGA
>JBEITQ010000206.1:0-3706 GCA_040374835.1 Phycisphaeraceae bacterium
CCGGATTCGCCGCGCGCGGACCCGCGCTGCGTGCGTCGATCCCCTATGCCTCGCTGATGGCCGACCTGCTGCAGTCGCTCGGGACGGCGATGGCCGCGTCGGGCGGGGGGCGCGCGGCATGAGCGCGGCGCGTTCGTTCCTGCGCGGGGCGATGCCGCCCGCCGTCATGGTGGTGCTCCTGGTGGCGGCGTGGCAGGCGTGCATCTGGGCGTTCCGCCCGAGCGCCTACCTGGTGCCCGCGCCGATGGACGTGGTGCGCGCGGCGCACGAGATGCGCGTGCCGCTCGCGGGCGCGGCATGGATGACCGGCACCAGCGCGGCGATCGGATTCGCGATCGCGGCCGGCGCCGGCGTGCTGGCCGGAAGCGTCCTGGCCGCCGTGCCGTTCCTGATGCGCGGGCTGTACCCGATCGCGACGCTCCTGCAGATGGTGCCGCTGGTGGCGATCGCGCCGCTCCTCGTCATCTGGTGCGGCTACGGCCCGCGCACGGCGGTGGCGAGCGCGGCGATCGTGAGCGTGTTCCCGGTGCTCGCCGCCACGCTCGACGGCATGCGCGGCACCGACCGCGGGCTGGTCGAGCTCTTCGGCACGCTGCGTGCGGGGCGCGTGCAGCGCTGGTGGAAGCTCGAGCTGCCGTGGGCGATCCCGTCCATCGTCACCGGGCTGCGCGTGGCGGCGGGGCTCTCGGTGATCGGCGCGATCGTCGGCGAGTTCGTCGGCGCGTTCGCGGGCGACGAGTCGCCGGTCGGCATCCTGATCCTCTCGGCGATGCGCGAGAACCGCACGGACCTCGTGTTCGCCGCGGTGTCCGTGGCGGCGATCGTCGGGTTCGCGCTCTTCGGGCTCGTGAGCCTCGGCGGGTGGCTGCTGCTCAGGCGGTGGCATGCGTCGGCGTCGTGACGGCGCGGCGGGGTCCCGGGGCACGGCTATCCTCGGGCGCATGCATGAACCGAGCCGCCGCGTTTTCCCCGTGAAGATGGTCTCGCGCGCGCTGGCCGCATGCGCCTGCGCGTGGCTTGCCGCGTGCTCGGACTCGTCGCCGGCCGCCAAGCCCGGTGCGACCGGACCGGCCGGCAGCCCGGCCGCCACGAAGGTGCGCATCCAGCTCAACTGGGTGCCCGAGCCCGAGTTCGGCGGCATCTATGCCGCGGCGCAGGACGGGCTCTTCGCGAAGGAAGGCCTCGACGTCGAGATCATCAAGGGTTCCGCGGGCACGCCCGCCGCGCAGATGGCCGCCAGCGGCCAGGTCGAGTTCGCCGTGACCAGCGGCGACCAGATCCTCTCGCTGCGCGAGCAGGGCGGCAACCTGGTGGGCCTCTTCGCGATCTTCCACACGAGCCCCATGGGCGTCATGGTGCCGGACGCGTCCCCGTACCGATCGCTCGAGGCGCTCTGGCACAGCGACGCGACGGTCGCGATGGAGGCGGGGCTGCCGTTCGTTCGCTACCTGAACCTCAAGTACCCGGGCGGCAAGGTGAAGCTCGTGCCGACGGGTACGGGCCTCGCCGCATTCGAGCGCGGCGCGGTGGCCGGGCAGCAGGCGTTCATCTCCTCGGAA
The DNA here is from genome assembly GCA_040374835.1 of Phycisphaeraceae bacterium. Classification (GTDB taxonomy): domain Bacteria; phylum Planctomycetota; class Phycisphaerae; order Phycisphaerales; family SM1A02; genus UBA966. Next base: position 1,560 of record JBEITQ010000206.1, read on the forward strand.
CCGGTGCAGATGGAACTGAAAAAGGTGCCGGTGCGGTTCCTCTCGCTTGCCGAGGGCGGCTACGACCCGTACACGGTGACCGTGGCGACGAGTTCGTCGTACCTGGAGCGCGAGCGCGCCACGTGCGCCGCGTTCGTGCGCGCGCTGCGCGAAGGGTGGACGCGCTACCTCGCCGAACCTGCGAAGTACAACGCGGAAATCGCGCGGCTCAACCCTGCGATGGGCATGGAGGCAATGGCGATCGCGGCCGAAAAGCAGCACGACCTCGTCGCGCCCCCGAAGGGAATCGCCGACGAGGTCGGCTGGATGCCGCGCGAGCGCTGGGAACGGCTCGCGGCCCAGCTCAAGGAGCTGGGGATGATCAAGGAGCCGCCGACCTCGATCGACGCGGTCTTCTGGAACGCGCCGAAGTGAGGCCGGCGGCGCCCGCCGTCAGGGGCACGGGCCCCAGGCCGCGAGCAGCAGCCCGAGGTCGTTGCCGTCGGTGACGCCGTCGGCGTTCAGGTCCGTGGCACCGGCGTTGCCCCATCCTGCGAGCAGCAGCCCGAGGTCGTTGCCGTCGACGGAGAGGTCTCCGTTCAGGTCCGCGGCGCAGTCCTCGGGATCGACGATGTCGCGGGCGTGCTCGTACGCGGCCTCGTGCTCCGCCTCGGTGGCGCCGGCGTTGAGGACGAGCCAGATCGGCTCGCTCGCCGCGATCGCCGCGTCGGTGGAGTAGATCTCCAGCTGCACCAGGTAGACGCCGACCTCCGGCTCCACGGCGCCGGGCGCCGGGAGGAGTTCCATCGACGGGTGGATGTGCCAGCCGCCGTCGGGCTGGACCGACAGGTCGAAGCCCGGCGCGGGGCCGGCGCCGGACGTCGCGGCCAGCGACAGGTAGCTCAGGCGCAGCCGCTCGCCGGACATCGCGCCGTCCGGGGACGTGCCCACGAACGACGTCCCGTCCCACACCATGAGCGGCGCGGCGAAGCGCACGCCGACCCGGCTTCCGACCGGGAACGTGCCGGGCTCGGCGTCGTAGCCCGGGTCGCCGGCGAACCACGGCACGCCGTCGGCGCCGAACTCGCCCTCGAAGGCGCGCTTCGGCGGGCCGAAGCCCTCCGCGGTGACCGCCACCGAGTGGATGCGGCCGGCCTCGACGACGAGGCCGATGTCGTCGGCATGCTGGGCGAGTGCGGAGGAAGCGAGGGATGCGGCGACGGTCGCCGCGAGGATGGAAGCGGTTCGAATCATGATCGTGTCCGGTGCGCCTGGCGCACGTGAGTCAGTGAACGATGGGAGAGCGTGTCAGCGCGGCGTCGGGTCGAGGCGGTTTTCCCCGGCCGATCGCCAGATGTCCTCGAACGGCATGGTCCGGACGTGCCCGTCCACGAACGCCCAGTTGGCGATGCTGCCGACCTGCGGCGTGCGCCGGTCGACCGCGTTCACCTGCACCTGCGTCGCCGCCGTCCGCGCGGGATTCGGGCTCGACGCCCATTGCTCCACGTGCGGGTGGTCGGCGGACGCATAGCTTCCGCGCTCGGTCATCAGCAGGAAGCACGCGATCCGTTCCGGATCGCGCACCTGCTGCAGCCGGTCGATGCCCGACCCGGGGCCGTCGAGGGCGACCGCGGGCGAGTACGAGCGCGAGAGCCAGTTGTTCATCCCGTAGCTGGTGCGCCGGAAGACCGGGCTGGACCCGGCCACCACCGGCTCGCCGTCGCCGCCGAGCTCGCTCGGCCAGTGGGGGCTGGCGTCGAGCGGGCTCCGGAAGGCGAGGGCGTTGCCGTCGAGGTACGGCCGCAGCGTCGTCACGAACGAACGCTGCGGCTGCCCGGCCGATCCGTGCGGCAGCCCGACGTCGACGAAGCGGTCCTCGTTCAGGTTCATGTACGAGGCGTGCGCGGTCGACAGGCTGCGCATGATGGCCAGGTCGGCGGTCGCGAGCGACGTCCGTCGCGCACTCGCGAGCGCAGGCAATGCCAGCGTCGCGAGGGCGGCGACGATGCCGACCACGACCATCAGCTCGACCAGGGTGAACGCGGGGCGCGAGGCCCTGCGTCCTCCGTGCATGTGCATGGGACGAAACTCGGCGGGCGCGACAGCGATGCCGGCCCGCAGGCGTGCGGGGATGCGTGTCCGCGCCCGAAGCGCGGACGGCACGTCAC
>JBEITQ010000159.1:0-4897 GCA_040374835.1 Phycisphaeraceae bacterium
CTGCTCGTCAGCGAGTTCCCGACGCTCTTCCCGCCGCTTCCGGCCAACTTCCCGCGCCGCAACCGGATCATCTCGGCGCTCTCGATGGCCGTGCTCGTGGTGGAAGCGGGCACGACGAGCGGCGCGCTCATCACGGCGCGCCATGCGGTGGACGATCATGGCCGCGCGCCCTGCGCGCTTCCGGGACCGGTCGACAGCCCGCGATCGGCCGGATGCAACGCCGCGATCCGCGACGGATGGGTGCAGGCCGTGCTCGACCCGGAGGACCTGCTGGCCGCGGTCGACGACGCCGCACGCCGGCTGGGGCCACCGGTACCGGACGCGGCCGGGGCGGTGGCGATTCCCGAGACGCTGCGGCCGCTCGTGGCGCGCGCGGCGGCGCTGCTGTCTCGGCGTCCGCGGATCGGGGACGAGGACCTGGCCGCGACGCTCGGCACCGACGTGCCCACGGCGCGCGCGGTACGCACGTTCGCCGCCGTCGCGGCCGCCGGATCGCGGCGCCGCACGGGACGGGCGCGCCGGACCGAGGTCGCCGGCCCCGGGGGTCAGTTCCAGCCGATGGCGTAGAAGATCGTCGAGAAGAACAGGTCGCTCAGGACGACGAAGATCACCGTCTGCACCACGGTCTCGGTGGTGGCGCGGCCGACGCCCGCGGCGCCGCCCGTCACCTTCAGGCCGTTGTAGCAGGCGACCAGCCCGAGGAGCAGCCCGAACACGCCGGCCTTCAGCAGGCCGGTCAGGAAGTCCGACATGCTCAGCTGGTTGAGGGTGTTCGAGACGTAGAGGTCGTAGGGGATGCCGAGCGCCGTGACCCCGACCACCATGCCGAAGAAGACCGCGGTCAGGTTGCTGACCACCGCGAGCGCCAGCAGGCTCGCCACCGTCGCGGCCAGGCGCGGCACCACCAGGTAGCGGACCGGGTTGAGGCCCATGGCCTCGAGCGCCTCGACCTCCTCGCCGACCACCATGGTGCCGAGCTCGGCGGCGATCGACGCGCCGGCGAAGCCGACCATGACGATGGCGGCGACCAGGGGTCCCAGCTCGCGGAACACGGCCACGCCGATCAGGTTCGCGACCTTGTCGGTCTGGCCGTACTCCTCGAGGGTGGGCGAGGTCTGCAGGGCGAGGATGATGCCGATCGAGCCGCTGACGAGCATCACGATCGAGATCGAGCGCACGCCGACCCGCACGATCTGCGCGGTGATGCCGCTGGCGCCGATCCGCACCTGGCGGCGCACGAAGGCGCGCCACATCCAGCCGACGGTGTCGTTGCCGAGCCACCACAGGGCGCCCACGAGCGCGAACACCGACGCCCAGAAGGCGATCCAGCGGTCGAGCAGGATGGTCGGGAGCGACCGGGCGGTGGCGGCGTCGGTGGCCATGAGGCGTGGTCAGCCGCCGAGGGCGTCCTGGACCGAGGGCTTCATGGTGAAGACGTCGGTCAGGCGGGCGATCTCGAAGATGCCGCGCACGCGTTCGTTGGCGCCGGCGAGGACCAGCTTGCCGCCGCCGCGCTGCGTGAGCTGCATCGACTGGACGAGGACCGCCAGGCCCGGGCTGCTCAGGAAGGCGCACCCGGAGAGGTCGATCACCATGAGCGCGGGCTTGGCGGCGATCGCCGCGGCGATCGACTTGCGGAGGCCGTCGACGGCGGTGGCGGTGGCGTCGCCCGAGACGCGGACCACGGTCGCGCCCTGGACCTGCTCGACGGAGACGGCAAGCGGCTGCGGCTGCATTGCGGGGGAGTCTAGCGGGGCGGCGGCGCCGCGTGCGTCAGCGGACGGGCGCGCGGTATGCGGCGAGCCACGCGCGCCAACGGGCCACCGACGAGGCGCGGTCCGCGGGCGAGTCGTCGAAGCGGTAGCCGAGGGTCGAGCCGGTCGCGCGCTCCAGCGCGGTGATGGCCGCCAGCCGCACGGCGGCGTCGTCGGAGGCGAGGTTCTCGACGAGCCGGGGGGCATCCGCGGTCCCGCGGCCGTCGCGCACGCTTCGCTCGATGGCGCCGACGCGTGCCTGCGGGGTGGGGTCGTCCCACGACGGCGCGATGCCGCCGGAGCACGCCGCGAGCGCGACGGTCGCGCATGCAGCCGTGGCGCGGGCGGGCAGGGCGGGGGTGCGTGACGGTCGCATCGCGGCGCGAGTGTATCGACGGGTCGGGCGGTAGCATCGCGCGCCCCATGCCCACCGAGACGGTGCTGATCCTCGACTTCGGCAGCCAGTTCGCGCAGCTCATCGCGCGCCGCGTCCGCGAGCTCGGCGTGTTCAGCCTGCTGGTGGCGCCGGGCACGCCGATCGAGAAGCTGCGGTCGCTGAACGCGAAGGGCATCATCCTCTCCGGCGGCCCCTCGAGCGTGTTCGACGAGGGGGCGCCGACCTGCGACCCGGCGATCCTCGACATGGGGGTCCCCGTGCTGGGGATCTGCTACGGCATGCAGCTGGGGTGCCGCATGCTCGGCTGCGACGTGCGCCCGGCGGCGCACCGCGAGTACGGGCGCGCGCAGCTCGACGTCCTCGACGGCGCGGGCCTGCTGCACGGCCTGCCGGCGCGCACCACGGTCTGGATGAGCCACGGCGACCAGGTGCGCGACGTGCACGGGGACCTCGAGATCCTGGCCTCGACCGACACCTGCCCGGTGGCGGCGGTCGCCCACCGCAGCAAGCCGTTCTTCGGGGTGCAGTTCCACCCCGAGGTGACGCACACGCCGCACGGGGTCGACATCCTGCGCAACTTCCTCTACGGCTCCTGCGGCTGCAGCGGCACCTGGCGCATGGCGGACTTCCTGGAGCGCGAGTGCGAGCGGGTGCGCGCCGAGGTGGGCGGCGACCGCGTGATCTGCGGCCTGTCCGGCGGCGTGGACTCGAGCGTCGTCGCGGCGCTCCTGGCGCGCGCGATCGGAGACCGGCTCACGTGCATCTTCGTGGACAACGGGCTGCTGCGCAACGGCGAGCGCGACCTGGTCGAGAGCACCTTCCGCGGCGCGTTCGACATCGACCTGCGGGTGGTCGACGCGTCGCGCGAGTTCCTGTCGGACCTGGCCGGCGTGACCGATCCGCAGGAGAAGCGCCGCCGCATCGGCCACCGCTTCATCGACGTGTTCCGCGGCGCCGCCGCGGAGGTGGGCGCCGACGCCCGGTGGCTGGCGCAGGGGACGCTCTACCCGGACGTCATCGAGAGCGGCGCGAGCCTCGCGGGCACCGCCGCGAACATCAAGCTGCACCACAACGTGGGCGGGCTGCCGGAGAACCTGGGCTTCCGCCTGGTGGAGCCGCTGCGCGACCTCTTCAAGGACGAGGTCCGCCGCCTGGGCGAGGTGCTGGCGCTGCCGCCGCAGATCGTCTGGCGCCATCCGTTCCCGGGCCCGGGGCTGGCCGTGCGCGTGATCGGCGAGGTGACGCCCGATCGGCTGGCGATCCTGCGCGACTGCGACGAGATCCTCCTGGAGGAGATCGTGGCGGCCGACCTCTACCGCGCGACGAGCCAGGTGTTCGCGGTGCTGCTGCCGGTGCGCACCGTGGGCGTGATGGGCGACGGGCGCACCTACGACAGCGTGGTGGCCCTGCGTGCCGTGACCACCGAGGACTTCATGACCGCCGACTGGGCGCGCCTGCCCTACGACGTGCTGGCGCGCATCTCCGGGCGGATCATCAACGAGGTCAAGGGCGTGAACCGCGTCGTGTACGACGTGTCGAGCAAGCCGCCCGCCACCATCGAGTGGGAGTGACCGTCAGGACCGGGTGACGCCGCCGTGGCGCGCGATCGCCACCTCGAGGGTCGAGCAGACCGTGTCGACGTCGGACTCGTCCATGCCGCCGTGGAAGGGCAGCGCGATCGCGCGGGCCGCCGCGCCCTCGGCCACCGGGCACTCGCCCGGCTCCGTGCCCATCACCGCGCGCACCTGCGGGAGCAGGTGGGCCGCCGGGTAGTAGTTGGCGGCGCCGATGTCCTGGCGGTGCAGCACGCCGATGATGGCATTGCGGTCGTCCTCGGTGAAACGGGTGGAGAGCCGCACGACGAAGTTCGACCAGCTGACGCTCGCGCCGTCCGGGACGGACGGAAGCACGACCTCGGGGTCGGCCGCGAGGCGGCGCATGTACGTGCCGGCCAGCTCCTGCCGGCGCGCGATCGTGGCATCGAGCCGGCGCATCTGCGCGCAGCCGAGCGCGGCCTCGAGCTCGCCCAGCCGGGCGTCGTAGCCGCCGTTGGACACGTACTCGAGGATCGAGCCGATGTCCCTCGGCTGGCCCGCGAAGCTCATGCGGTCGATGCGGCCCTGGTGGCGGATCGCCCGGCAGGCCGAGGCGAGCGCGTCGTCGTGCGTGACGATCATCCCGCCCTCGCCGGTGGTGACCGGGCGGTTGGTCCAGAACCCGAGGCACGCGAGGCGGCCGAACCGTCCGGCATTGTCCTCGCCGAGCGTCGTGCCGAGCGCCTCGGCGGCGTTCTCGACCATCGGGATCTCCATGCGCGAGCAGAGGGCGATCAGCTCCGGGAGCATCGCCGGATTGCCGAAGGTCAGCGCCGCGAGCATGGCCTTGGTCTTCTTCCCGATCCGCCGCGCTGCCTCCGCGGGGTCCATGTTCAGGCTGAGCGGGTCGACGTCCACGAAGACCGGCCGCGCGCCGACGTTGAGCACCGAGTGCGCCATGCCGCTGAAGCCGAAGGCGGGCACCAGCACCTCGTCGCCGGGCCCGGCCCCGACCGCGCGGAGCGCGACCTCGATGGCCACCGCACCGGAGGCCACGCCCACCCCGAACGGCCGGCGCGTGCGTTCCGCCACCAGCTGCTCGAACTCGAGGAGCCGCGGGCCGAGGGTCAGCGCGCCGCGGCGCAGGGTCTCCGCCACCAGCTCGATGTCTTCCTCGAGGATCTCGGGCTTGTTCAGGGGGATCACGGTGC
>JBEITQ010000111.1:0-6643 GCA_040374835.1 Phycisphaeraceae bacterium
AGAGCGGGTCGCGCGCGGGGCGGGCCGGGGTCGACGCGGCGGCTGGCGTGCCATGGCGCGCAAGGGTAGCGTTCATTCGTCCGGAAACCCCTTGACCGGGGCCCCGGCGGAACGGATTCTGTCGTCACGCGGGCGTCGCCCGCCTTCCCCGTCCAGAGGACCGTGCGTTGACCACCCACGCCGCCCGCGACGCGTCCGACACCCGAAGCACGTCAAGCGGCGCCGCCTCCGGGGCGCAGTCCACCAGGAAGCACTTCGTGCTCGACACGAACGTGCTGCTCCACAACCCGCAGTCGATCTTCAAGTTCGAGGAGCACGAGGTCGTCATCCCGCTGACGGTCATCGAGGAGCTCGACAAGTTCAAGAAGAACAACGACGAGACCGGCCGCAACGCCCGCCAGGTGGTGCGGTCGCTCGACAAGCTGCGCAGCTTCGGCCACCTCTTCGAGGGCGTGACCTGGAACGAGCAGGGGGGGTCGATCCGCGTGGCGCGCTCGGAGCGCATCGCGGGCGAGCCGTCGCTCGAGCTCGAGAAGAACGACAACCTGATCCTGGGCGTGGCCGCCGCGCTCAACGCGCGCGGGCTGCGCACGATCTTCATCACCAAGGACATCAACGCGCGCGTCAAGTGCGACGCGCTGGGCATCTCCTGCGAGGACTTCGAGGCGGACCGGGTCGATGCCGACTGGCTCTATTCCGGCTACTGCACGATGCAGGTGCCCACCGACGTCATCGACGCGCTCTACCAGGAGCGCCAGCTGTCGCGCGACTCGCTGGCGGAGTACGAGGCGCGCACGCCGGACGGCGAGCCGATCCGCTGCGACGCGCTGGTGCCGGCGCAGTTCGTCATCCTCGCCGACCGCGACGACCCCGGGCACACGGGGCTCGCGCGCGTCCTCGGCAACACCGGCCACCTGATCCCCGTGACCGGCCCGCGCAAGCCCGTCTACGGCATCATGGCGCGCAACGTCCAGCAGACGATGGCCCTCGACCTGCTGCTCGACGACGACGTGAAGCTGGTGACGCTCATCGGCCCGGCCGGCACCGGCAAGACCCTGCTGGCCATCGCCGCCGGCATGCAGAAGGTGCTCAAGGAGGAGCGCCTCGACAAGCTGCTGGTGGCGCGCCCCATCATGCCGCTCGGGCGCGACATCGGCTACCTGCCCGGCGACAAGGACGAGAAGCTCTCGATGTGGATGCAGCCCATCTTCGACAACGTCAGCTACCTGCTCTCGACGCGCTCGGGCGGCAGCGGCGAGGCGGAGTCCAAGAGCGCCGAGCAGCGCATGGACCAGCTGATGGCCACCGGCAAGCTGGTGATGGAGCCGCTCACCTACATCCGCGGCCGCAGCATCCCGCACCAGTTCATGATCGTCGACGAGGCCCAGAACCTCAGCCCCCACGAGGTGAAGACGATCGTCAGCCGCGTCGGCGACGGGACGAAGATCGTCCTCTGCGGCGACATCGGGCAGATCGACAATCCCTACCTCGACGCCGCCTCCAACGGCCTCGCGCACGCCATCGAGCGGATGAAGGGCCAGGCGATCGCCGGCCACGTCACCCTCTCCAAGACCGAGCGCAGCGAGCTGGCGAGCCTGGCGGCCGAGGTGCTCTGAGCCCGGCGCCGCGGGCGGGCGCGGCGGCCGACGGTGCGGCGCGGGCGGAATACAATGTTCCGCCATGCTGAACCTCCGTTCGTCCAACCCCGTGATCGCCGACGACCAGCTCGTCGCGCAGGCCCACGCCGGTCCCGTCGCCAACCCCGCCACCGTCGCGGGCGTCGCCCAGAAGACCGGCTTCGCCGTCACGCTCGCGGTGCTCGGCGGCCTGTGCGGCGCGGCGCTGGTGAAGGCGGTCGGCCCCGGCGCCATGATCGGGGTGTGGATCGCGTCGCTCGTGGCGAGCCTCGTCTGCTTCTTCGCCCTGTGGCGCAACCCCGCGCGTGCAGTCTGGGCCGCCCCGCTCTACAGCGTGACGCAGGGAGCGATGCTCGGGGTGACGGCCCTGCTCCTGGACTCGGTGCTGGCGAGCAAGGGCATCACCGCGCTCGGCGGGCTCGGGCTGCAGGCATTCGTGATCACGCTGGCCATCACCGTGGCCATGCTGGTCGTCTACCGCGCGGGGCTCATCCGGCCGGGCAAGACGTTCGTGGCCGTCCTCACCACGCTCACCATCGGCATCGCCCTCACGTACCTGGCGCAGTTCATCCTCGGCTTCTGGGGCATCTCGATCCCGGGCATCGGCCTGGAGAGCGCCATGAAGGGCGGACAGGGCGCGTGGATCGGCCTCGCCGTGAACGGCGTCATCCTCGTAGTCGCGTCGCTCTGGCTGATCGTCGACTTCCAGGAGATCGAGAACGCCGTGAGCGCGCGCGTGGGCAAGGAGTACGAGTGGTACTTCGCCTACGGCCTGATGGTCACGCTGGTCTGGGTCTACATGGAGGCGCTGAAGCTTGCCTTCCGCGCCGCGATGGCCGCCAACGACCGCAAGTGACCGTTGCCGCGGGACGCGCCCGGCTCAGCCGAGCGCGTCCCAGGCGAGCATCGCCGCGCCCAGCACTCCGGCTTCCTCGCGCAGCTTGGTGAGGCGGACGGTCGCCTTGCCGGCGATCGCCTGCGGGAAGATCCGCGCGCGCATCGCCTGCTCGACGCGGTCGACCCAGGGCTTGCCGATCGCCTCGGTGAGGCCGCCGCCCAGCACCACGGAGCGCATCGACATCATGGTGACCCAGTTGGCGATCGAGAGGCCCAGCAGGTCGGCCGCCGCGTGCACCACGTCGCAGACGAGCGGGTCGCCCGCCTCGTAGCAGGCGGCGATCGCGCCGCTGCCGAGCGGCCCGGACTTGCCGTCGGCCGCATGGCGCGCGAGCGCCTCGTGGAACGCCGACTCCGGGTGCAGCCCCGCGAGCGTCGTCAGCGTGCGCACGACGCCGGTGCGGCTGCAGAAGTCCTCGACGGTGCGGCTGCCTGCCTGGCCGCCCGCGTACGCGATGACGTGGCCGAACTCCCCGGCCGTGTGCAGGTCGCCTCGCCAGACCTTGCCGTCGAGCACGATGCCCGCGCCGACGCCGGTCCCCACCCAGACGGCAAGCAGCGAGCCGCAGCCCTGCCCCGCGCCCACCGTGGCCTCGCCCCATGCGGCGACGTTCGCGTCGTTGTCCACGTAGACGGGCACGTCCAGCCGCTTGCGCAGCAGGTCGCCGAGCGCCACGTTCTTCCAGCCGAGGTTGCCGGCGGTCAGGACCATGCCGCGATCGAAGTCGACCGGGCCGGGGGCGCCGATCCCAACGGCGGCCAGGTCCGCCGGGCGCACCTGCGCGTCCTCGCATGCGGCGGCGACCGCGGACTCGATCCGCCCGAGCACCGAGTCCCGGCCCTCGAAGGCCTTGGTCTTCTTGCGCGCGCGGCCGTGGATGCGGCCCTTGCGGTCGACGATGCCGACGGTCATGTTGGTGCCGCCGAGGTCGATTCCGGCGGCGAGTTCGCTGCGTGCCATGCGCGGGGGAAGATAGCGCCCGTCCGTACACTTCCCCTCCCATGGCCGCCGACCCGCACGGACACGCCGAGCCCGCGCCGCTCACCGCCGCGCAGGTGGCCCACGTGGCGCGGCTCGCCAGGCTCGAGGTCGCGCCCGAGGCGGTCGAGCGCTACCGGGGGCAGCTCGCCGCGGTGCTCGCGCACATCGCGCGCATCGACGCCCTCGACGTGGCGGGCGTCGACCCCATGGCCCACCCCTTCGAAAGCCACAACCGCCTCGACGACGACGTGCCCGAGGCGCCGCTGGCGATCGAGGCGGTGCTCATGAACGCCCCGGCGGTCGAGGGGCGGTACCTCGCGGTGCCCAAGGTGCTGGCGGAGGAATCCTGACGTGGCCCTGCCCGCCCACGAGGACATGACCGCCCTGCGCGACGCGGTCGCGTCGGGCGCCGTCACCGCCGAGGAAGCCTGCGCCGACGCGTTCCGCGCCGTGCGCGCGCAGGACGGCGCCATCCATGCCTTCCACGAGACCTTCGAGGAACGCGCGATGGAGCGCGCCCGCGCCGTCGACCGCGACCGCGCCGCGGGCCGGCCGCTGCCGCCGCTTGCCGGCATGACCGTCGCGGTGAAGGACAACCTGGCCACGAGCTTCGGGCGCACCACCTGCTCGAGCCGCATGCTGGGGAACTACCGGTCGCCCTTCGACGCCACCGCCGTCGAGCGCCTCGAGCGCGCGGGCGCGATCGTCGTCGGCAAGACCAACATGGACGAGTTCGCGATGGGTTCCTCCGGCGAGCACTGCCGCTGGGGACCGGTCGCGAACCCATGGGACACCTCGCGCGTGCCGGGCGGAAGCAGCGCCGGCAGCGCCGCGGCGCTGGCCGCCGGCATGTGCCAGGCGTCGATCGGCAGCGACACCGGCGGCTCGATCCGACAGCCCGCGGCCTTCTGCGGCGTGGTCGGCCTGAAGCCCACCTACGGCCGCATCTCGCGCTGGGGCTGGTGGCCTTCGGCTCGAGCCTCGACCAGGTGGGCCCGATGGCGAGGAGCGTCCGGGACGCCGCGCTCCTGCATGACGCGATGAGCGGCGTGGACCCGCGCGACAGCACCGTGGCCGACCGGCCGCCGACGCAGCTTGCCGCCTCGGTGGACCGGCCGGTCGAGGGGTTGCGCGTCGGCGTCCCGCGCCAGTACCTGAGCGACGCGAACGACCCCGAGGTCAACGCGGCGGTCGCCGCGGCCGAGGATGCCTTCCGCGCCATGGGCGCCACCGTGCACCCGGTCGACCTGCCGCTCACCGACGTCGGCATCAGCACCTACTACGTGATCGCGCCGGCGGAGGCCTCGAGCAACCTCGCCCGGTACGACGGCATCCGCTACGGCCACCGCGCCGCGCTCGCCCCCGGCGAGGACCTGGCCACGCTCTACGCGCGCACGCGTGCGGAAGGCTTCGGGCCCGAGGTGCAGCGGCGCATCATGCTCGGCACGTACATGCTGTCGAGCGGCTACTACGACGCCTACTACAAGCGCGCGCTCCAGGTGCGCCGGCTCATCAAGGAGGAGCTCGACCGCGCCTTCGCGTCCTGCGACGTGCTGCTCGGGCCCACCGCGCCGACGCCCGCGTTCCGCTTCGGCGCCAACGCCGACCCGCTGGCGATGTACCTCTGCGACGTCTACACCGTGAACACGAACATCGCGGGGATCTGCGGCGTCTCGCTCCCCGCGGGGTACGCGGTGCGCGACGGCCGCCACCTGCCCATCGGCGTGCAGCTGCAGGCGAACGCGTTCGAGGAAGACCGGCTGATGCGCGCGGCGCGCATGCTCGAGCGGGCGCTCGCCCCGCGCACCGCGCGGCCCGCCGGCGCGGTCACTGCGGGCGCTTGATCGCCGCGAGGCGGCGCAGCTCGCGCTCGAGGTCGCGGACGAATCGGTCGTCCTCCGGGCCCGGGGAGAAGCCCAGCCGTGCCGAGCACTCGAGCGAGCCGTCCGCGAGCCGCCGGACCGCCACCGTGCCGTCCTGGCCGTCGGGCCGCACGGTGCGCGCCACGCAGGTGCGGTCATCGGCGTCGACCCGGTCGATGCCGATGAAGGACACCCCGGCCACGTTGCGGATCGCCATGGGCACGTCGCCCCAGCGCGGCGCGCTCGCCGCCACCAGGCGGCGCGTCGGCACGCCGGCCGCCGGGCCACGCATGGCGCCCACGGCGGCGTCGGCGGTGCGGCCGTCCATCGCAAGCGACGGCGAGAACGGATCCTCCGACCAGCGCAGGTTGTCCGACGCGGCGTCGGGCGCGCAGCCAGGCACCGCCGCCACGGCGAGCACGGACACGGGCACGGCAAGCATCCGATAAAAGGTCTTCGAGCGCATCGCAGGAGTCGCCGGACCGGCGGGACCGACGCATCGTAACGATGGCTGCGGCGGGGGCCCGCGGGGGGACCGATAGATTCAGTGGATTCCGCCCCGCGCGGTTTCCGGCGCCCGATGGCATTCGGACAGACACAAGGCCGTGCACCCCGGTCCGGACGGCGAATCCGCCTCCGACGGAAGCTCCCCCGGCGCACCTCGCCGCTCCTGGCGTGGCTGCGCGAGGAGCGCAACGCCGCAGCCGTGCTGGTGGTGGCGTGCTTCGCCCTGGCCGCCGGCACGATCGTCGCCCTCGCCGACGCATTCCCGTACGAGTACGTCGGGCAGCGCGCCTCCGCCGGGCGCGTCAACCGGCTCGAGTACACGGACATCGACGTCGCCGCCACCGCCCAGCGGCAGGTGGAGGCGCGCAAGGCGGCACCGCGGATCTATGCGGCGAACGCCGACTACGTCGAGCGCATCCGCGGCGAGATCGAGGGCCTGCCGCTCCTCGTGCGCGACAAGCAGTCGGTCGCCGACCTGCAGCCGGCGACCGTCGCGCGCTATGCGCTCGACGAGGCGTCGTTCGAGGCGCTGCGCGCGGTGCAGGACCCGGATGCGCTGCTGCGCTGGCGCGACTGGACCGACGCCTTCCTGGACGAGCTGGTGGTCGGCGTGCCCATCGTGGCGTCGGCCGACTTCGACGCGTTCTCGACCGCCGCACGCCGCGCCGTCGCCGTGCCGCCGGGCGCGGACGGACCCGACCCCGGCCCGCGGCTCGCGAGCGTCGGCCGCGGCGCCATCGAGCTGCGCGCGGAAGACC
>JBEITQ010000084.1:0-7835 GCA_040374835.1 Phycisphaeraceae bacterium
CGCGCTCGAGGTGCCCGCCGCCATCGGCGCGCTGGTGGCGCTCGGCGCGGTGCTTGCGATCTCGCGACGGCAGGGAGCCGTCGATCCCGTCACGCTCGTCCTGTCCGGGGTCATCGTGGGCACCGTCTGCGCGGCCGCATCCACCGTGATCGAGTCGCTGCTGCCCCCGGACCGGCGCGGATCGCTCGTCGCGTGGGCATTCGGCAGGATTCCGGAGGTGCCCGATCCGGCGCTGCTCTGGACGTGCATCTCGGCAACCGCCGGGTTCCTCGCGCTGGCGGCGTGGCTCGGTCCGCGGCTCGACGCCGCGACGCTCTCGGACGACGAAGCACGTTCCGTGGGCGTGCCGCTCGGCGCGCTTCGCGCGGCGATGTTCCTCGGCTGCGGCGTCGTCACCGCGACGACGGTCGTCCTCTGCGGTCCGATCGCCTTCGTGGGCCTGCTTGCGCCGCACGCGGCCCGTGCCGCGGTCGGGGCGCGCAACCGCCCGCTCGCCGCCGCGTCGGCACTCGGCGGCGCCGCGCTCCTCGTGGGCGCGGATGCGCTCCGGCAGTGCATCGACCTCGGTGGTGGACGCCTGCCGCTCGGCGCCGTCACCGCCGCGCTCGGCGGCATCGCGTTCCTCGTCCTGGTGCGCCGGACGGCCGGGGAGTGGCGGCGATGAGCGCACGCCGCCTCCGTTTCGAGTCGACGTCGGTGCGCCTGGGCCGGTTTTCGCTCACCACCGGTGCGGTCGACCCCGTGCCCGGTCGCGTCACGGTGCTGCTTGGGCTGAACGGCAGCGGCAAGACCACCGCGCTGCGCGCGGCCGCGGGCCTGGTGCGCCCGGCCGGCGGGCGCGTCACCGTCGACGGCGCGGAGGTCCATGGCCTGCCCGCCGCGGCCCGTGCCGCACGGATCGCCTTCGTTCCCCAGCGCATCGAGGTCGGCGCACCGTTCACGGTGCGCGAGGTGGCGGAACTCGGACGGGTGGCGCTGCCGTCCGACCCTGCACGGGTCGACGCCGCGCTGGCGTCGGTCGGCCTGGAGGCGCTCGCCGAGCGGCCGTTCGCCACGCTCTCGGGCGGACAGCAGCAGCGCGTCGGCGTGGCGCGGGCGCTCGCGCAGCACGCTCCGGGCGGGGTGCTCCTGCTCGACGAGGCGTTCGCGGCCGTCGACCTGCCGGAGACGGCGGCATTGGTGGCGCTGGTCCGCCAGGCGGCCGCCGCCGGCGCCACGGTGCTGGCGGCCGTGCACGACCTCTCGCTTGCCGGGGCGCTCGCCGACGACGTCTGGTGCCTGCGAGACGGCGTCACCGCGGCCTTCGGGCCCGCTGCCGACGTGCTCACCCCGTCCAGGCTGCGCGCGCTGGTGGGCGTGGAGGTACGCGCGACGGCGGGGAGCGGCGGACGCCCCGTGCTTGCCGCCGACTACGGGACTACACTCGATTCGACGACGCGATGAAGAACGCCGAGCTCATCATCTTCATCCTGGTGGTGATGATCAACGGCGGCATCGCGCTCTGGAAGAAGTACGCGGAACTGAAGGCCAAGCGCGCGGCCGAGGCACTGGCCCGGCCCAGCGCCATGTCGCGCGCCCCGGCGCCGGCGGCCCCGCCACGCGCCCGCGGCGCGACCGCGCCGGTCCCCGTGCAGGAGGTGCCGCGGCGCGTCCCCGTCGCGAAGCCCAGGCCGGTGGCGAAGCCGAAGCCGGTGGCGAAGCCGAAGGCGGTCGCGAAGCCGAAGGCGCCTGCCAAGCCGAAGGCGCCCGCCAAGGCGCCCACGGTCGCCGAGCCCCGGTCGGCGACGCCTTCCACGCGCGCCGGGGCGGCGCTTCTGGCAGCCGTCTCGCCTCGCCCGGTGGCCCCCGTGGCGGCCGCGGCGCGTCCCGCCGGCCTGAAGGTCGCCCTGGCCGGTCGCGCCGGGCTTCGCCGGGCCATCCTGCTTCGCGAGGTGCTGGGCCCCCCGCGGGCGCTGGAACCCTGGCGGGGCTGATCGCGACCATCGTCAGTTTCGGGAGATAGGGCCGATCCTGCGGCGAACGTCCTTCGATCGGGGATGAATTCGCTACCATCCTGCCCCATGATCGACATTCGAAAGCTGAAGGAGCTTGTCCGCCTCATGACGGCGAGCGACCTCACCGAGCTGGACCTGCGCGACAAGGACGAGCAGGTGACCATCCGCCGGGCGTCCCCGCAGGCGGTGCCGATGGTGGCAGCGCACCCGATGCCCGCCATGCATGTCGCGACTCCCGTGGCGCCCGCCGCCGCACCCGCGCCGTCGGCTGCCGCCGCCCCGGCGGCCCCCGCCGAGGACGCGGGACTCGTCGCCATCGAGAGCCCGATGGTGGGCACGTTCTATGCGTCGCCCGGCCCCGACAAGCCTCCGTTCATCGCCGTGGGTGCGCAGGTCGGCCCGACGTCGACCGTGTGCCTGGTGGAAGCGATGAAGATCTTCAACGAGATCAAGGCCGAGCGCTCCGGCACCGTCGCGAAGGTGCTCGTCAAGAGCGGCGACGCGGTCGAGTTCGGGCAGCCGCTCTTCATGATCCGCCCGAGCTGAGCGACACGACGACCATCCGCGGGCCCCGGCCCGCACGAGGCCACCCATGTTCAAGCGCGTCCTGATCGCCAACCGCGGCGAGATCGCC
This sequence comes from Phycisphaeraceae bacterium, assembly GCA_040374835.1. Lineage (GTDB taxonomy): Bacteria > Planctomycetota > Phycisphaerae > Phycisphaerales > SM1A02 > UBA966. The sequence continues at coordinate 2,629 of JBEITQ010000084.1, forward strand.
CTGCGAATCATCCGAGCCTGCCGCGAGCTCGGCGCCGAGACGGTGTGCGTCTACTCCGCCGCCGACCGGGGCGGCCCCTGGCTCGAGCAGGCCGACCGCGCGATCTGCATCGGCCCCGGTCCGTCGAAGGAGTCCTACCTCCGGATCGACCGACTGATCGCCGCCGCCGAGGTGTCGCACGCCGACGCCATCCACCCCGGATACGGGTTCCTCAGCGAGAACGCCCACTTCGCCGAGGTGTGCCGCGACTCCGGCTTCGAGTTCATCGGCCCCAGCCCCGAGGCGATGCACGCGCTCGGCGACAAGGTCAACTGCAAGAAGCTCGCGCGGCAGACCGGGACGCCGGTCTTCCCGGGCACCGACGACGCCATCGAGGACATCGACGAGGCCGTCAAGGTCGCCGGCGAGATCGGCTACCCCGTGATCGTCAAGGCCCGCGCCGGCGGCGGCGGGCGCGGCATGCGCATCGCCCGCGACGAGGCCGAGCTCCGCGCCGGCATCGAGGCGGCGCGCCAGGAGGCCGCGGCCGCGTTCGGCGACGGCGGCGTGTACGTCGAGAAGTTCCTGGAGATGGCCCGCCACTTCGAGGTGCAGACCATCGGCGACAAGCACGGCAACGCGGTGCACCTCTACGAGCGCGACTGCTCGAGCCAGCGCCGCCACCAGAAGCTCGTCGAGGAGGCCCCGGCCCCCGGCGTCGACCCCGCCAAGCGCGATGCCGTGTGCATGAGCGCCGCCAAGCTCATCCGCGAGGCGAAGTACTCCGGCGCGGCGACGGTCGAGTTCCTGATGGACCGCAAGCAGAACTTCTACATGCTCGAGGTCAACACCCGCGTGCAGGTGGAGCACCCGGTGACCGAGATGATCACCGGCGTCGACATCGTGAAGACGGGCATCCGCGTCGCCGCCGGCGAGCCGCTGCCGTTCGCGCAGAAGGACGTGCGCGTCCATGGGCACGCGATCGAGGTGCGCATCAACGCCGAGGACCCCGACCGCGGCTTCATGCCCCAGGCCGGCCTCATCGAGACCTACGCCGCGCCCGGCGGGCCCGGCGTCCGCCTCGACAGCCACGCACGCGCGGGGTACCGGATCCCGCCCAACTACGACTCGATGATCGGCAAGCTGATCGTCCACGCGCCCGACCGCGACACGTGCATCGAGCGCCTGAAGGGCGCGCTGCGCGAGTTCCGGATCGGGCCGGTGAAGACCACGATCCCGCTCCACCTGAAGGTGCTCGACCACCCCGACTTCCGCAAGGCCAGCCACGACATCCACTACGTGGAGCGGTGGCTGAAGTCGCAGGCCGGCTGAGCCCCGGGGCTCAGCCCCAGTCGCCGAGCAGGATGCCGAGGTCGTTGCCGTCGGTGGTTCCGTCGCCGTTCAGGTCGGCGGTGGGCGTTCCCCACGCCCCGAGCAGGATGCCGAGGTCGTCGCCGTCCACGGCGCCGTCGCAGTTCAGGTCCGCGCCCGTGCACGCGCTCGACAGGTCGATGGACGCCGTGTCCATGCTGACGGGGGCGCTGCGGCCGAACTGCACCCAGAGGTCGTAGGCGACCTGCCCGGTCTGGTCGGTGCGGTTCTGGTCGCGCAGGAACTCGGCGTACTCGCGCGTGGTGGTCTGGTGCCAGAGCGTCACGATCGCCCGCGTGGCGCCGGCGGGAATGGGATAGAGCGTGTCGTCCCAGTGCTGCCCGTCGGCGTAGGCCGCGCCCACCGGCTCGCCGCCGAAGGCCGCGTACGACGCGTTGCTGAATCCGCGCGGCGGGATCCGGTTGTCCTTGGCCACCTTGTTCAGCAGGGCGATGTGGAATTCGGCGCCTTCCGGCAGGCCGGCCGCCTCGGCCATCTCGCCGTCGGTCACCATGTGGGCGCCGTACTGCTTGGCCGCCGGGTCGAGCAGGGTGCCCGTCGCCCAGTCGTAGGCGCCGGACTCGTCCACCGTCGCGCCCGAGGCGGACACGAACCGGACGTTGATCCACATCCGCCGCCCCTCGCTGATCCCGGTGGGGAGCTTGTGCCCCGACTGGTTGACGATGCGGACCTTCACGCTCGGCCCCACCTGGGCGAGCGTCATGTCGCTCGCGTCGCGGAGCATCTGCACGTTGCGGGCGATCGCCGCGTCGACGCGGCTCTGGAAGAGACCGACCGCGTCGGCCTCGTCGGGGCCGAGCTGCGCGCGCACCGCGCGCACGACCCAGGAGTTGGCGCCCGCGAAGCCGTGCTGCGGCACGTCCGGGCGCACGTACGGCGTGTTCACGTGCAGCGAGCAGCCGGCGCCGAACGTGTCGGGCATGTGGCAGTCCTGGCAGGTGCGCATCACGCCGGTCGGGTGGTTGCCGCCGAACCGCCGGTCCGGGTAGGGCACGCCCTCGCGCGCGAACTGGCTGTTGAGCCACTCGCTGTAGGTGCGCTGCTCGGGGAACATGTCGTGGGCCCGTGCCGTCGGGTGCGGCGTGCCAAGGGAGTCGAGCCCCCACGACCCGTCGGGCCGCCGCACCGTCATGACGTTGCTGACGTCGTGGCAGGTCGCGCACATCTCGCTCGTCGAGTGGAACGGCGAGTGGTGCATGGGCACGCCGTGGTAGTTGACGGGGATGTCCGCGAACGGCCCGCGGCGCGTGTCGCGCGGGTCGACCACGAAGCTGCCGTTCGTGCGCTGCCCGGGCCCGGGCAGCATGCCGGCCGCCGCCAGGGGGGAGAGCACCTCCGGATCCGGGTCGGGGTCGTAGGGCACGTTGCTCGCGTAGCCCACGGCGCTGAGCGGACCCGTCTCCGGGTTCACCATCCGGTGGCACACCATGCAGTTGACGCCGTCGAAGTCCGGCTCCCACCAGAAGTTCGCCAGCGTGCCGCCGGCGCCGCGCCCGCCCATCCACGCCCCGGGCGCATGGCAGCGGATGCAGAACTCGCCCGCGAAGGCCACGTCCTGGTTGGCGATCGCGAGCGACGCGTGCCAGATCGGGTCACGCGCGCTCTGCGCCATCATGCTCGCCACCCACGTGCGCACGGGCGCGGCGTTCGGGTCGTAGCCGCCGTGGCAGCTCGAGCAGCCGACGCCCGCCAGGAACGCGTCCATGTCCGGGTCGGGCTGGGTGCCCGGAAGCCGGAAGTCGGCGGAGGTCGCCGGGATGCGCGTGCCCCCGCCCGGCCTGGGCATGGCCGAGACGGTGCCGGCGGCGGCGACCAGGAGTGCCACGGAGGCGAGCGCGCGACGGACGTCCACGCTGCGAGCGTAGCGGGGACGTCAGTCCTGGTGACCGCGCTTCGACGGAAGAAGGCTGACGCCGATCAGGGCCATGGTGGCGATCGCCATCAGGGCATAGCCGCCGACCGGGCTCACGAGCCCCAGGCTGCGGTCCGGCTGGGGCGGGGCGGCAGGCGCCTGGGCGGCCGCGGACCCGGCGGCGGCAAGGACCGCGAACCCGGAAACGGCGACCCGGCGGAGGAAGCGGAGGTGGTTCGGGTGGGCCATGGCGTCACTCCCGCTTGGGGACCTTCTGGTTCATGGTGTTGACGATCCGGTCCTCCTTGGGCGTGGAGAGGACCAGGCCGACGATCTGCACGTCCGCGGGCACGCGGAAGTGAAGGGCGAGCTTCTTGTCGCTTCCCATCGGCTGGACGGGGATGTCGCGCAGCGTCAGGGGACGGCCGCCCATGCTGCGGACGAACACCCACTGCCCGTCGTCCTCGACGAGGCCCACGGCGTAGTACTTGGAGCCGGTCGAGTCGATGACCGCCACGCGCGAGTCCTGCGCCTCGGCACCGGCGGTGCGCACCCACTCGTTGAGGTCGGGGAAGATGCGGACCCCGCCGGCGGCGGCGCGTGCGTCGAGGCGGAGGATGCGCTGGTCGGAGGAGACCTGGAACCCGCGGATGCGGAGGTCGGCGCCGACCGCGGCCGTGGAGTTGCGCGGGAACTTCTGCTCGCCGCCGATGATGAAGTTGGTCTTGTCGGTGACCAGGCCGCCCTTGTCGTTCGAGTTGATCACCGTGCCGCCGATCGCGTAGGTCGGGTCGGGGAACTCGACCAGCGGGTCGATCGGCGTGGCCTCGGGATCCTGGAACTTCTCGCGCGCGCCGCCGCCGCCCATCAGGGCCTGCATGGCGTCCTCGGCGGACTTCATCTTCGGCAGCGCGTAGCGCACGCCCTTCAGCTCGAGGTACTTCGGAGCCTGCCCGTCCATGTCCTTCTTCGCGAAGAACAGGGCGAAGGTGCCCTCGCCGCGGGCCGGCACCGACGTCACGACGTTGCTCGGCGCGCCGAAGAAGAACACGCCCGCCGGGAGCTCGTTGGTCGCCTGCGCCCAGCTCAGCGGGTGCGCCGTCTTCGCCGGCTTGCCCTTCGCGTCGCCGACGATGCGCGCCTGCGAGGGCGTGAGCACGAACTGCGCGCCGCCGCCGTCGAAGCCATCCTGCGACACCGTGAAGCTCACGGCGTAGGCCTCCTCCTCGGGGGCGTTCAGCGCGCCGATCAGGGGGACGCGCACGCCGCCGTAGAACTCCAGGCCACCGACGGCCTCCGGCTGCATGGAGACGCGGGCGAGGCCCTCGCCGTACGAGTCGCGGTTGAGCGAGCCGGACATGCGGACGAGGTCGGGAGAGTGCGTGGCGATCGTGCCGCCCCCGAGCCACGGCGTGAACGAGCCCCACGAGAGGTACTCGTAGAAGCCCGCCGTGATGGAGGCGATCGTCGCCACGGGCGCGTTGTCCGAGCCGAAGTTCGGCGCGGTGGGCACGTCCGACCGGCGCGACCAGCCCGTGTAGTCGCCGATGGTCACCGTGGACTGGAAGTAGCCCATCGAGATGACGAGCATTCCCACCGAGAGCACGCCCGAGGCGGCGCCGAACGCGGCGCCGACCGTGACGTCCGCGGCGCGCGGCAGCGACAGGTTCATGGGCACCAGCTTGTCGGTGAGGAACCGCAGGATGACGAGCGTGACGATGAACGTTCCGATCAGGGCCGTGCCGCGCGCGTGGCCCTCGAAGCCCGAGGAGAGCAGGGGATACGACGCCGGCTCCCAGGCGGCGAAGGCGACCGCGCCGGCGACGATGACGCAGGCAAGGTGCAGCAGCGCGCTGAAGGCGCCGGCATTCGACCACCAGTAGGTGATCAGCAGGACGACGGCGAAGGCGATGAGCGAGATGGTCATGGCGCGTCGATCCTCAGGCCTTGGGCTTGGGTGCCGGTGCGGCGGGCTTGGCGGCCG
>JBEITQ010000052.1:0-9919 GCA_040374835.1 Phycisphaeraceae bacterium
CCGAGGTCCGTCTCGGCGTAGGTGAGCGCGTCGGCCAGCACCAGGCGCCCCGCGGCGTCGGTGTTGGTGATCTCGACCGTGACGCCGTTGGACAGGGTGATGATGTCGTCGGGGCGCATGCTGTCGCCGGAGACCATGTTCTCGGCGGCGGCAAGCAGCGCGTGCACCTCGATGGGCAGGTCGAGCTCGGCGATCGCCTGCATCGCGCCGAGCACGGCGCAGCCGCCCATCTTGTCGTACTTCATCCCCTTCATGCCGTTGTTCACCTTCAGGCTGTAGCCGCCGGTGTCGTAGGTGAGGGTCTTCCCGACCAGCACGAGCTTCTTGCCGCGCGCCGCGCGCGAGCGCCTGCGGGGCACGTGCGCGAGGTGGATCAGGCAGCCCTTCGACTCGCTGCCGTGGCCCACGGTCACCAGGCCGCCCATCCCCATGCGCTTGGCACGCGCGTGGTCGATCACCGTGCAGCGCAGCCCGTGCTTGCGCGCCATCGTGCGCGCCTGCTGGGCGACCCACGCGGGGTTGCAGATGTTCGGGGGCGTGGCGCCGATCGCGCGCGCGGCGTTCACCGCCTCGCCCATGACCAGTCCATGGCGCATGCCGTCGCGGAAGTCGGCGTCCTTCGAGTCGACCGCGAGCGCACCCCCGCGCGGCTGCTTGCGGGTGGCGGCGCCGTCGAAGCGGTCGACGCGCCAGTTGGCGATCGCGAGGCCCTCCGCGAAGGCGCGCCCGAGCGCCTCGACCTCGGCGCGCTTGCGCGGGAAGCCGGCGGAGAGGTCCACCAGGATCGCCTTGTCCTTGCGGCGGTCGAGCGCCTTCGCCAGCTTCGCCGCCGCCGTGCGCACGGAGGCGGGGGTGACGGCGTCCGGCGCCCCGAGCCCGAGCAGCACGTGCGAGCGCCCGGCCGGCAGCACCTCGCCGTTGTCGCCCGCGAAGCCCGGGATGCGCAGCGCGTCGGCCACGGCATCGACCTTCGCGTGCGCGGAGGGCACCGTGCGCCCGTCGGAGGTGACGCCGACGACGGTGACGTGCGACTTGCCGGAGCCGATGGAGATGCTGCTGAACATGGGTGAAGAAGTGTAAGTGGGGATCGTCGACCTATCCTGCCCCCGTGGGCCCGTACGACGTCATCGTGATCGGCGGCGGACATGCCGGCGTGGAGGCGGCGTGGGCCGCCGCGTCGGCGCTCGGCGCGGGCGCGCGCGTGGCGCTCGTCACGATGGACCCCACGCGCATCGGCGCGATGAGCTGTAACCCGGCGATCGGCGGCCTGGCCAAGGGCCAGATGGTCCGCGAGGTGGATGCGCTCGGCGGCGTGATGGGCCGCGCCACCGACCACGCCGGCATCATGTTCAAGGTGCTGAACCGCTCCAAGGGCGCCGCGGTGCGCGGGCCACGGGCGCAGTGCGACAAGTACCACTATGCGGCCGAGGTGCAGCGGATCCTCTCCACCCAGCCCGCGATCGAGGTGATCGCGGGGACCGTCGACGACCTGCTGACGGAAGGCGGCGAGTGCACCGGCGTGCGGCTGCCGGAGGGATGGCGCATCGCGCGGACGGACCCGGAGGCCGTCGACTCGAACCTCGCCTGCGACCGCATGGCACGGCCGGTCCTCGCCCGGCTGGGTGCCCCGCAGGCGGCAGCCGAACTTCGGGCCCGGGCGGTCGTGCTCACCACGGGCACCTTCATGCGCGCCCTGATGCACACGGGTGACGCGCGCACCGAGGGCGGCCGCGTGGGCGAGGGCAGCGCCGTCGGAATCAGCGCCATGCTGCGGGGTCTGGGCTTCGAGCTCGGGCGCCTGAAGACCGGCACGCCGCCGCGCCTGGCGCGCGCCTCGATCGAGTGGGAGGCGCTTCCCCCGCAGGCGGGCGACGATCCGCCGGTCCCCTTCAGCGACCTGCCGGCCTCGTCGCTTGCGGCGGCCCGCTTCCCCGGCCTGCCGCAGGTCGAGTGCCGGATGACGGGCACCACGCCCGCGATCCACGCGCTGATCCGCGGCAACCTGCACCGGGCGCCCATGTACAGCGGGCAGATCGAGGCCGAGTGCGGGCCGCGCTACTGCCCGAGCCTCGAGGACAAGGTCGTGCGCTTCGCCGAGCGGGACGCGCACCAGGTCTTCCTTGAGCCCGAGAGCCTCTTCACCGACGAGATCTACTGCAACGGCATCAGCACCAGCCTGCCCGCCGAGGTGCAGCGTGAGATCGTGCGTGGCATGGAGGGGTGCGCGCGCGCCGAGGTGCTTCGCTGGGGCTATGCCGTCGAGTACGACATGGTCTGGCCGCACCAGATCGACGCCACGTGCGAGACCAAGCGGGTGCGCGGGCTGTACCTGGCGGGGCAGATCAACGGCACGAGCGGCTATGAGGAGGCGGCGGGGCAGGGCTTGGTCGCGGGCCTGAACGCCTCGCGCCGCGCCCGGGGGCTGGACGCGGTGCGGATCGGGCGCGACCAGGCGTACCTGGGCGTGATGATGGACGACCTGGTGACGCGCACGCCGCGCGAGCCCTACCGGATGTTCACGAGCCGCGCCGAGCATCGGCTGCTCCTGCGCGCCGACAACGCCGACGAGCGACTGACGCCGCTGGGCTCCGAACTCGGCCTCGTCGACGGGGTGCGCCTGCGCGCCTTCGAGGCCCGTGCGGCGGAGCGCGCGCGCGTCCTGGCCGCGCTCGATGCCGTTCGGGACGGCGGCCGTCCGCTCCGCGAGCGCGCGCGCCAGACCGACGTGCCCGTCGCCCAGGTTGCGGCGTCGCTGCGCGCGGCGGGCGTCGCGGCCGCGGACGACGCCGTCGACCGCGTGGTGACCGACCTGCGCTACGAGGGCTACGTGGTGCGCCAGCGGGCGGAGATCCGGCGGCACGCCGAGGGCGAGCGCTCCCCGATCCCCGAGGCGCTCGACCCCGACGCGATCGTCGGCCTGCGCACCGAGGCGCGCGAGGCGCTGCGGCGGTTCCGCCCGGCGACGCTCGGGCAGGCCGGGCGCCTCGCCGGCATCTCGCCGGCGGACGTCAGCCTCATCGCCGTCGCGGTGCGGCGGTGGCGGGCGGGCGGCGCAGGTACCCTCACTTCCTCGCCGCCGTAGCTCAATTGGCAGAGCACGTGATTTGTAATCTCGAGGTTGCCGGTTCAAGTCCGGTCGGCGGCTTTTCTCGGCGGGCGGGGCCATCCGTTAGCCTTCCGGCGCCATGACAGGAGGCGCGCACGGAGCATCAGGGAGCGGCCGCCCGCCCACCGCGGGCGGGTTCGCCCAAACGCTCGCCGCGATCCACCATTCCGGGCCGTGGAAGCGCCTCCGGCGGCGCATGCGCACGTGGCGCTCGGGGATCCTCTGGAGCCGCCGCGCGCGTCCGGTGCCCCGGCCGGTGTCGAGCCGGGTCGTCGTGTCGCTCACGACCTCCCCGCTTCGGATCAAGACACTCGACCGCGTGGTGCGCACGCTGCTCAACCAGTCGTGCGCGCCGGACGAGGTGCACCTCAACATCCCGCACGTGTTCCGGCGGACCGGCGAGGGCTACGTGATCCCGGAGTGGTGCCGGACCATCGATCCGCGCGTCAAGGTGTTCCGCGTCGACGATGCCGGGCCGGCCACGAAGTCGCTGCCGACGATCTTCCGGTACGGCCCCGGCGAGGACGTGGTCATCGTGTTCGTGGACGACGACATCCTCTACCTGCAGCGCACGCTCGAGGTGCACCTCGACGCCATCGCGCGGGATCGCGGGTGCGTCTACGGATTCACCGGCTACGACATCCTGCCCGGGCATCGGCTGCGCCACGGCCGGGGCAACGTGGACGTGGAGGTGCTCGAGGGCTGGGGGAGCATCGCGTTCCACCGCAGCGCGGTCGGCGAGGGCCTCGAGGCCTACGTCGAGGCGGCGCACCGGTCGCGGGCGTGCTTCGCGCAGGACGACTACACGCTGAGCAACTGGTTCGCCCTCCGCGGGGTCCGCCGTCGCGTGTTGGACGACCCGCGTGCCTCGTTCCGCATGATGCGCGCCCGAGGTGCCCAGCTCGACATCGGATATCTCGACGACGCAATCCACCGCGGCCACGAGCTCGACACGGGCCTGCCGCTCCTTCGCCACCCCGAGATCGAGGCGCACCTTCGGTCCGTCGGCATGTGGGCGCTGGGCCGGGCGGCCGAGCGCGGTACCGAGGCGGCCGTCCGGTGAGCGCCGCGCCGCTTCCGGCCGAAGCCTGCCGCACCTGCGGTGCCGGGACGCGGCCGCTGGGCACCCTGCGGGTCCTCGGCCGACACGATGCCCGTGCCGACCAGTGCGATCGGTGCGGGTTCGCGCAGCTGGCCGATCCCTCGTGGCTCGCGGAGGCATACGCCGATGCGATCACCGGCACCGACGTCGGGCTCCTCGCGCGCTGCCGCCATCTCGAGCCGCGCATCCGGGGCGTCCTGGCCTGCGCCGGTCGCTCGTCGGGCACCGTCCTCGACTGGGGCGGCGGCTACGGAACCCTCACCCGCATGCTGCGCGACCGCGGCATCGACTGCCGGCACTGGGACCCGCACTGCGCGAACATCTTCGCGCGCGGGTTCGAGTCGGAGCTCGGGGCGCGCGAGCGCTGGGACGCGGTCATCGCGGTCGAGGTGCTCGAGCACCTCGTCGATCCGTGGTCGTTCTTCCGGCCGGTCGCGGAACGGACCGACCTCATCATCGCGACCACGGAGCTCGTGACCGAGCCCGCCCCGCGCTTCGATGCGTGGGCGTACTGGGGCGCCGAGCACGGCCAGCACGTGTCGTTCCACTCGGCGCGATCGCTCGGCCATGTCGCGGAGGCCCTCGGGATGAACTACCTGAAGGCGGGCCCGGTCCACGTCTTCTCGCGCCGACTCTCCGCCGTCGCCCGCGCGGCGATGCGCATGTCGCTCGCGCGCCGGCTCGCCGCGGCGATCGGCCGCCGTCGATCGCTGATCGGGCCGGACCACGCCGCGGCAGGCGCCCGCCTGCGATCGCAGGCCATGGGATTTCCGGGCGGTCCTGCTACACTTTGACCTCCCGCGGCAGGGCGCGGGTGCCCGCCCCAGGCGGGCGACAACCAGTCTCGGGCGGATACTCAAGTGGCCAACGAGGGCAGACTGTAAATCTGCTGGCTTACGCCTACGGGGGTTCGAATCCCTCTCCGCCCACTGCGCTCAGGAGCACGGTCGCCTTCGGCGAGCGTGCTCCTTCGCTTCGGGGGCGTAGGGCGTCCCGGCTGCGCCGGTCCGCGCGCGGCTGCGCCGCGCCGGGAGTGCGGCGCCCGCTCCGCGGGCGGCGCAATCCCCGACGGGCACGGCGAGCTCCGGGACGGCGCGACTCCGGCTCGCGCCGCTTGGAGGACCGCTCAGTTCGAGGGCTTCATCATCTCGGCCACCTGGGCCAGCGCGCGATCCATCGCGCGCCGGTAGATCCACGCCCGCTCGGACGCATCCTGGTGATCCGAGCCTCGCTCGAGGGCCTCGGCCAGGTCGGCCTTGGCGCTCGGGCCGATGGCATCCGCCCCCAGGAGCACCACCGATGCGATCCCGAGCTCATACAGCGCGGCGCACGACGCAGCATCGCCGGCGTTGAAGCGGGGGACGCCCCGCTCGATCGCAAGTTCCATGATCGCGGCCGCCTGGCGTGCGCGTTCCGGCGACGAAGCGGTCACCGCCGACTTCGCGCCGCCCTGGGCGGGAAGCACGCGGTCGATGACATGGATGACGCCGTTCGCTGCCTCGATGTCCGCGACCTCGATGCGTGCGCCGGCGACCGTGATGGCACCCGACGCAAGCGCGAACGAGACCGTGCCGTCGCCCATGAGGGTGCGTGCCGATCCCTGCGAGAGCATCTCCTCGCGCCGGATCGACGTCGGGAGGACATGCGCCGCGAGCACCGCGGTGAGCGCGGGCCGATCCTCGAGGAGCTCCTTCAGCGCATCGGCGGGGATCGCCGCGAATGCCTCGTTCGAGGGCGCAAGCAGCGTCCACGGCCCGGGGTTGCGCTTGCCGAGCTGCGGCCCGAGGCCCGCGGCGCCGATGGCGGCTCGCAGGGTCGAGAACCGCTCGTCCTCGGCGACGATCTCCTCGATGCTCCGCAGCTCCGGCAGCATCACGGCGTCGATCACGTGCACCAGCCCGCCGTCGAAGGCGACGTCCGCGGCCACGAGACGCGCCCCGTCGACGGTCAGCGCGGACGGGTCGACCTCGAGCGACTGCCCGGACAGCGCCTTCACGCGCCGGCGGTCGAGCAGGGCGGCGCTCTCCAGCGACTGCGCGACCACGTGGTGCTTCAGGATCGCCTGCAGCGCCGGCTTGCCCTCCGCGCTCGTCAGGAACTCGACCTGCGTGCGCGGGAGCCGGGCGAATGCCTCGTTGGTCGGCGCGAAGATCGTGAGCTTCGCGTCCTTCGGGAACTCGATCTCCGCGGCCTTCACGAGTTCGAGCAGCGTCGTGAGGTTCGCCTTCGCGGCGACCGACGCAAGCGTGCCGGCGGCCGGCCGCTCGGTCGCGGACTTGCCCCTCGGGCGGATCCAGTCGACTTCGATCGCGAACGGCCCCTCCTGCTTGTCGGCGAGGGTGATGCCCACCGACTCGATGGAGGCTGGGTCGAGCGCGGGTGCGTTCCGCATGCGCTGGCCGAAGCTGTTGGCGACGCACTGGTCGAAGGGGATCTCGACCTCGATCCACTCGCCGGCCTTCGTCTTGAACAGCTGCTGGTAGCCGCCCGCCATGAGGCGCAGTCGCGACGAGCGGATGTCGCATTGGTACGTGCGGCCGTCGCCCTTCACGCGGAGCAGCAGGCCCGTCTCTCCCTCGAAGGTCCCTTCCGGGACCGCGGTGCGGACCTGCGAGAACCCGCCGTTGTTCTCGAGCGAGAGCTCGCCGGAGAAGCGCAGGGTGCCGCCTTCGCCCGCCGTGATCCGGCCGGTCGAGAGCCCGCCCATGACGCCGTCGAGGACGGTCTGCCAGCCCTTTGTTCCCTGGTCGAACTCGAGATTCGAGTCGGCCGCGGCTGCGCACGGGGCGCACGCGAGAAGGGCGGCGAGGATGGACGACCGGGTCGAGGCAGGAAGGGGCATGGCACCGGGGATTCGCCCGTCGGGCCTCGCTGGATGCCGAATCCCGGGGGGGCGCGCCTTCGCTGGCCTTCCCCCGGGTTTGGCCGCCCCAGCGGGGTCACCAGCTCCGCTTGCCGCGCCGGCCCTGCTTGTACTTGGATCGGTCGCGGCCCTTGCGGCCGCGTTCGCCTTTGCCGGGCTGCGATCCGCCTCCCTCGCGCGGCGAGGCACCCACCTTCGCCTGGCGGACGTTGGTGAGGTCCTGGGGGCTCAGGGTGTCGAGGTCTCGCCGGGGCGCAAGCTTTGCAACCACGAGATCCAGCCGACGCGCCGCGAGGTCGACGCGCGCGATGGTGGCGCGCACCCGGTCGCCGAGCCCGATCGACATCCCGCTGCGCGGGGCGATCAGGCGTCCGGTGAGCTCGTTGACGACCCACCGGTCGGCGCGCTGCGCGCCCGCCGGCAGGTCGGAGACGCGGGCCGCGCCTTCCACCAGAAACTCCTCCAGGCTCAGGAAGACGAGGGTCGTGCCGCTGAGGCCGGTCACCAGCGCGTCGAACGTGTCGGACAGGCGGTGCTCCTTCAGGAACTGGAGCACCAGGAACGTGCGCAGGTCGCGCTCGGCGTCCTCGGCGTTGCGCTCGGTCTCGCTGCAGTGCATGCCGATCTTGACGAGCGTGCCCTCGTCGAGCACGCGCTCGTCGGCCTTCAGGCGCTCGCCGAGCTCGCGCCGCCGCCGGCCGCCGGTGGCGCGTCCGTTGTCGGTGGCGTCGAGGTAGGCCGACAGCGCGCGGTGCACCAGCAGGTCCGGGTATCGCCGGATCGGGCTGGTGAAGTGCGCGTAGTGGTCGCTCGCAAGCGCGTAGTGGCCGACGAGGGCAGGGGAGTACGTGGCCTTCGAGAGGGTGCGCAGCACCGCGAAGTGGATGGCCCGCGCGCTCTCGCCCTCGGCGGTCGCCTGCAGCAGGGCCTGCAGGTCCCGGCGCGTCGGCTCCTCGGGCAGCCGGTACTTGGCGATGCGCGCGAACATGCGCAGGTCCTCCAGGTCGCCGAAACTCGGCTCGGGGTGGATGCGGCGCAGGAGCGACACGTCGAGGTCGCTGAACGTGCGCGCGAGCGCCTCGTTCGCCTCCACCATGAACATCTCGATCAGCGTGTGCGTGAAGCTCGTGTCCTCGCGCTCGACGCCGGTGACGTGCCCCGCCTCGTCGAAGACGAGGTCCACCTCGGGCAGGTTCAGGCTGATCATCCCGTCCTGCCGGCGGCGCTCGCGCAGCACCGTGGCCAGGCGTGCGGAGAGCCGCAGCGCATCCACCACGTCCGGGTCGTAGGCGGTGTCGGTGCGGGCGTGCTGGCGCGCCCGGCCGAGGTCGCCGTCGATCACGCCCTGCGCCTCGATGTAGGTGAAGCGCTTGCGGCTCCTGATCACCGTGGCCGAGAGGCGGTGCGAGAGCGGCTTGCCCGCGCGGTCGAAGGTGATGAAGACGCTCTTGCAGAAGCGGTTGACGCCTTCCTGCAGGCTGCAGATGCCGTTGGAGAGGCTCTCCGGCAGCATCGGGATCACCAGGCGGGGCAGGTAGGCGCTGTTGCCGCGCTCGCGCGCCTCCAGGTCGAGGGCGCTCCCGGGCTTGATCCAGTGCGACACGTCGGCGATGTGGACGCCGAGCTCCCACTCGCCGCGCGCGTCGTCGTGGCGGATGCTGATCGCGTCGTCGAAGTCGCGCGCGTCCGGCGGGTCGATGGTGAAGACGAGCGCGTCGGTGAGGTCCTCGCGGTCCTCCCACGGTCCGGCCGACTCGCGGTCGAAGCGGCGGGTGGCCTCGCGTGCCTCGTCGACGGCCGCCTCGGGGAACTCCGTGCGCAGGCCGTGCACCTCGATCACCGAGCGCGTCTCGACGTCGGGCCGGCCCGCCTCGCCGAGCACCTCGACGATCACGCCCTCGGCCCAGTCGAGGTCGGTGGGGTAGCGGATCAGCTCGAGCACGACCTTGTCCCCGGCCTTCGCGCCCTTGGCGCCCGGGTCGCGCACCACCACGGGGTCGCGCAGCGAGCGGCCGTCCGGCACCACGATCCACTCGCGCCCGTCCTTCGTGAGCGTTCCCGCGAAGCGCTGCTGCCCGCGCTCCACGACCTCGACCACGCGGCCGGTCGGGCCGTCCTGCGCGCCCTTGCCGCCCCGCATGCCGCCGCCCCCGCCGCCGCGGCGCAGCACCTTGACGCGCACCCGGTCGCCGTTGAGGGCGTCCTTCGTCATGCCGGCGGGGATGTAGAGGTCGCCCTCGCGCGTGGGCGCGTCCGGCACCAGGAACCCGAACCCGCGCGGGTTGAGCTTCAGCCGGCCCTCGACCTCGTCGGCGAACTTCGGGAGGCGCAGCCGTCCGTCGGCGCCGACCTCCACCTTGCCCTCGGCCGCGAGCGTCTCGACGGCCTGCTCGAACTCCTCGGCATCGTCGTCCGAGACGCGCATCTGCCGCCGCACCTCGCCGAGCTCGACAGGCCGGTAGTTGTCGTAGGCGAGATGGTCCTGGATGCGCTGGAGGTAGCGGAGCGACACGCGGTGAGGCTACTTGCCGCGCCGGGCGCCGCCCGTTCGAGGTGCCGCGCGCTTCGGCGCGGCCGCGGGAGCCTTCCGCGCGGACGATTGTCCCGCCGCGCGCTGCCGGCGGATGGCATCACGGAGGTTTCCCGCGCCGCGACCCTCGCGCGCCGGATGCGTGGCGTTCACCTTGCCGGTGTCCGCGGGCTTCTCGGCGGTCGTGGTCGCGGGCTTCGCGGCGTCCGGCTTCGAGGCGTCGGCCTTCGCCGGTCCCGCCGCGGCGGCGCCGCCCTTCGCATCCGTCGAGGAGGCGGTGGATGCCTCGGTCGACTTCGCCGCCGGCGCAGCCGGCTC
>JBEITQ010000121.1:0-6190 GCA_040374835.1 Phycisphaeraceae bacterium
GCCCCGCTCGGATTCGAACCGAGGTCTTGTCGATTATGAGTCGATTGCTCTGGGCCGCTGAGCTACGGGGCCGGTGGGGAGACAGGGTAGTTCGTCGCACGCCCCGGCGCCCGCGTCCAGAGCACCAGCCGCGCACCGTCCTTGAGCATGAGGACCGCCGGATCGAGTCCCGGCATGCGCATCGGGTTGGGCGCCGCGTTCCACGCGAACCCGTCGGCGCTCGTCATCGGCCACGGGCCGGGGCCGGTGCCGAAGAACGACAGGGTGCGCCCGTCGCTCAACAGGTTGCCGAACCACCGGTTGCGGGCGGGCGCAATCGGAAGGTCGGCGGCGCGCTGGAACGTCAGGCCGTCGACGCTGGTGGCGTGGTAGCCGTTGCCGCCGATCGGGGGTTCTCCGACTTGGCGTCGCGCGAGGAACTCGGCCGGCGTGCCGTTGTCCGGGACGACGAGGTGGAACTTCCCCCCGTGGAGCGCGGCGGCGCAATCGATCACGACGCGGCCTTCCACGCAGAACCGGACGCCCGGCTCGAAGTCGAAGCGCATGCTGTCCGCGGAGACCGCCGAGTGGATGGCCGTCTGTCCGGGCTTCTCGTCGGACCCGGGGTGGGACGTGAAGTAGAGGCGGACGCGTCCGTCGGGAAGCGGGACGAGCGTGGGATCGAACGGCGGTGCGAGCCCGGCATCCATTCCGGTGACGGCGAAGGGCTGCGCAGCGGTCCACGACCGGCCTTCGTCGCTCGAGAAGCGCACGGCCACGCGGTCGAGGTCCTGCGGCCGGTCCGGCGGGTAGCCCTGGAACGCCGCGACGATCCGCCCATCGGCGAGCCGCGCGACCGTGGGCACATCGGCGTGGTCGAACGTCGTGAGGAGCTCCGCCGTGCCGTCGGTTCCGAGGCGATGCACCTCGATCGCGTTGTTCCTCGGATCGGGTTTCGGCGGCGCCGGCCGGTTCGCCAGGAGCCAAGCCGCCGCAAGCAACACGGTCG
The DNA here is from genome assembly GCA_040374835.1 of Phycisphaeraceae bacterium. Classification (GTDB taxonomy): domain Bacteria; phylum Planctomycetota; class Phycisphaerae; order Phycisphaerales; family SM1A02; genus UBA966. Next base: position 989 of record JBEITQ010000121.1, read on the forward strand.
GGACGGCAGCAACCATGCACGTGACGCTACCTGAGCCGCGGGACCCCTCGATCGCCGTCGTGCACTAGCCTCGCGGCCATGCAACCAAGCGCAGCAACCCGATGGAGCGATCGCCTCGTGTTCCCGGCGGTGCTCGGCGCGCTGGGGCTCTCGGCCTCGGTGGCCGCGTGGGCCGGTGCGCCGGCCTCCGCGCCGCCCGTGCTGCTTGACCAGGGATGGAGCCCAGAGGACCGCGCGGCCTATCACCGAACGTCGCAAGGCTCGGCGGTGATGCCGTACGACCTCTTCGTGGCGCTCGAGGAGGCGGGGTCGACGGGGCTCTTCCGTGCCGATGCGGTGTCCGAGCGGTTCGGGCTGGTCGTCGAGCCCGTGGATCCGAAGTTCAATCCGGACGGCCTGCCGATCGGCTTGGTGCGGACGTCGGTGCCCGACGGTCGCTGGAAGGGCGACTGGATCGGGCTCACCTGCTCGGCGTGCCACTCGTCCGAACTCACCTACAAGGGCACCCGCATCCGTGTCGAGGGCGGCTCCAACCATGCCTTCGACTTCGCTGGCTACATCGCGGCGCTCGACGAGGCGCTGGCGGCCACGCAGCGCGATCCCGCGAAGCTCGGGCGCACGGCCGAGCGCATGAAGGCGGCGGGCCCGGCTGACATGGATTCGCTCCGAAAGCAGCTCGACGAGGCGGCCGCGGCCGTCCACCAGTACATCTCGCGCGACGCGGCGATGGCCACGCCGAGCGGCCCCGGCCGCATGGACGCGCTGACCCTGATCCACAACCGGGCACTCGGCGGCGCGACGGACCTGCCGGAGAACTGGATGGCGACGCTCGCCCCCGCCAAGCCGCCGTTCCTCTGGAACGCGCCGCAGTCGTCGTGGGTGCAGTGGACCGGCGTCGCGTCCGACCCCCTGTCGCGCAACGCGACCGAGTCGATGGGCGTGTTCGTGCGCGTCGACCTGCGGTCGGATGCTCCCGAAACGGGCCTCTTCGAGTCGACGGTCGACGTCCGCGGGCAGCTGAAGATCGAGGATCTGCTGCGCCGGCTCGCGCCGCCGAAGTGGCCGGAGGAGGTGCTCGGCGCGATCGACCGCGAGAAGGCCGCGCGCGGACGCCTGCTCTTCGCCGAGAACTGCGCGCAGTGCCACTCGACCTATCCGCACCGGTGGAGCGTCCCGAAGGTCGACGGCAAGCGCTTCATCGAGAACGCAATCGTGCCCGAGGCCTACGTGGGCACGGACCCGATGCAGTTCCAGACGCCGGCCTTCGGCCGCAAGCCCGAGTTCCTCACGGGCGCGCTGTCGCCGTGGCTCAAGCCGCCGTTCAAGGGCGGGGCGCTCGCGCCCTCGACCCCCATGCTCGCCTCGGCGCGCGACGAGGTCGTGGCCCGCGCCGCCGCCCGCGCCGGGCTCACGCCGCAGGAACTGGTCGACGCCCACGGCTACCGGTATGACTGGGAGAAGCCACCGTCGCAGCCCTCCTACAAGGCGGGCCCGCGCGACGGCGTGTGGGCAACGCCCCCGTTCCTGCACAACGGGTCGGTGCCGAGCCTCTACGACCTCCTGACTCCGGCCAAGGACCGCCCGAAGCAGTTCATGGTCGGCCGCGACTTCGATCCCGTGAAGGTCGGGGTCGACACCACCGGCGCCTCGGGCACGTTCCTCTTCGACACGACGAAGATCGGCAACTCGAACGCCGGCCACTCGTTCCAGAACGGCCCCCGCGGCGGCGGCACGATCGGCCGCCTGCTCTCCGACGAGGAGCGCTGGGCGCTCATCGAGTACCTGAAGTCGATTCCCACCGAGCCGGCGCAGGTCACGCCCTACGGCGGCCCGACGGACGCGGTCGAGGCATGGCAGGACGTCGGCTTCTTCAACGTCATGTACCCGGAGCCGTACGACCTCCCGTCGCCGGCGCTCGCGGTGGGCGAGGAACGCGTGCTTCCCGGCGAGGACGCGCTCATCCAGGAGTTCGTCGACCAGACGCTGGCGCGCATGCGCATCCAGTACCCCGAGGGCACGGAGGTGCGCCGCGACGCGCACCCGAAGTCGCACGGGCTCGTCAAGGCGCGCTTCGAGGTGGTCGATGGGCTGCCGCCCGAACTGCGCCACGGCGTGTTCGCCGAGCCGAAGTCCTTCGACGCGCTGGTGCGGTTCTCGGCAAGCGGCACCGAGGTGTCGTCGGACACCGTCAAGCAGGCGCACGGCATGGCCATCAAGCTGCTCGGCGTGCCCGGCGAGAAGGCGCTGGCCGACGAAGCCAGCGCCACGACGCAGGACTTCGTGATGATCAACTATCCGACGTTCCTGTCGCGCACGGTGAGCGACTACTCGGCGTTCCACGCGGCGCGCGCGGGCGGCCTGCCCGCCACCGAGGCGTTCCTCAAGATCAGCCCGGAGGTGCTGCGGGCGATCGAGGGGCTGAACGGCTCGCCGTTCTGGAACCCGCTGCAGTCGCGCTACTGGAGCCAGACGCCCTACAGGCTCGGCCCCGGGGCGATGAAGTTCTCCGCGCGGCCCCTGGGCCCGCCTGAGCGGCCCTTCACGCCCGAGCCCAGCCAGAACTACCTGCGTGATGCCATGGTGAAGCAGGTCGGCGCGGAAGAGGTGGTGTTCGAGTTCCTGGTGCAGCTGCAGCGCGACCCGGTGAAGATGCCGGTCGAGGACTCGCTCACGGAGTGGAAGGAGTCCGACTCGCCGTTCGTGCGCGTGGCCCTCCTGCGCATCCCGAAGCAGGACCTCTCCTCGGGCGAGGACCTGAAGGTCGCCGAGAACCTGTCCTTCACGCCATGGCACGCGCTCGCCGAGCAGCGGCCGCTTGGCGGCATCAACCGTGCGCGCAAGGTCGCGTACGAGACCATCTCCAAGTACCGGCACGGGCGAAACGGCGTGCCGCGCGTGGAGCCGTGAGCATGCACGCCACGTCCCGGCGTCTCCTGGCGTGCCTCCTTGCGGCGATTGCCTGCGCGGCGCCCGCCGCCGCACAGGCCGGCCTGCCTCCGCGCACCGTGAAGGTCGCGGCGTTCGTCGACCCGCCGTTCGCCATGCGGGAACCGTCCGGGCGATGGGACGGCTTCGCGGCCGTCGCGCTGCAGGGTGCGTCCATCCCGGCGCACCTGGTGCTCGAGTTCCACCCGTGCGGCTCGCTGGAGGAACTGTTCGCCGAGGTCGAGTCCGGCAAGGCCGACATCGGCATCGGCAACACGCTCGTCACCGGCGAGCGGCTCGCCCGCGTCGCGTTCACGCAGCCGATCCTCGACGGCGGCCTGCGCGTCATGGTGCCGAGCACGCAGTCCAATTCCGTCGCGCGGCTCTGGGACGGGCTGGTGAGCGACGGGCACGTGCGCGTGGTGGCCTGGGGCGCGGCGATCACGCTGGGGCTCTCGCTCGTCGTGGCCCTCGTGCTGCGGCGCTTCGACCGCGAGTTCACCCCCCACCTGCACGAGGGCGTCGCGGAGTCCTTCTACCACGTGGTCTCGGTGACGATGACCGGGAAGACCAGCTACAAGGGCAAGGTCGCCCCGGGCTGGATCGGCAGGCTGGCGGCCGCGCTGTGGCTCGTCTTCGGCGTCGCGAGCGTCGCGTACCTCACCTCGAGCCTCACGAGCGTCATGACCGCCAACACGCTGCATGGCCGGATCCACGGCCCCGGCGACCTGCGCGGGAGGACGGTCGGGGTGCTGAAGGGCAGCGTCGCCGAGCGATCCTGCGCGCAGCAGGGCATGGCCGTGCGCACCTTCGGCTCCGTGCAGGCAGCCGCCGACGCGACCGTCGCGGGCGAGGTCGATGCCGTGGTCGCGGACGCGCAGTCGCTCGAGTACTTCGCCACGACGCATCCGTCCGTCGCGGTCAAGCTGGTGGGCGAGACGTTCGAGAAGCGGCACTACGCGTTCGCCGTGCGCCCGGGCGACGAGGACCTCCTGCGCCGGCTCAACGTCGGCATCCTGTCGCTGCGCGAGGATGGCGCGCTCGACCGCGCGCGCAGCCACTGGTTCGGTCACTGAACGGGCGTCCGCGGCGCGCACGTTCCCGGACGTACGCGATCCGGGCAGGGTCGCGTTGGTACATTTCTCGTCCCATCGGCGGCCGGGATCCGGTCGCCGGCGTCCTCCGCACTCCACCAAGGAACCTGCGTCCATGCATCCAGCGGCCTCCGTGCTCGTCATTGCCCTGTCCGGCACCCTCTCGATGTCCTTCGCGCAGCCTGCGGCCGCCGCGCAGCCCCAGGCGCCCGCTGCGTCCGCCTGGCCCCAGAAGGCCACCGCCGGCGGCATGACCTACACCCTGAACGCGCCCGCGTACACGGGGATTTCCGGGAACACGGTCTCCATGCGCTCCGCGGTGCAGGTCGGCTCGGGCAAGGGCAATCCCGTCGAGGGAACGCTCGAGATGACCGCGGTGATCTCGCAGGCCACCGACCCGGGCTACGTCGAGCTCGGCAACTTCCAGATCACCGGCTGCAAGATGGCCGACGGCTCCGACGACGCCGCGAAGTCCGCCGTCGCCGGGCTGCTCGACGGCATGGCCCTCGAGGCCATGCTCACCACCATCGTCCAGGGCGTCGCGGTCGACAGCTCGCGCGACGTGACCGGCCTCGCGAACCCGGTGCCGGCGATCCGCGTGGTCGATCGCCCCGCCGTCCTCGTCTCCGTGAACGGCCAGCCCGTCCTGGGCGACTGCGCCGCCGGCTGGAAGCGCGTCGTCAACACGCCGAGCATCCTGCTCAAGTCCCCGGACGGCGCGTGGTACTCGCGCGTCGGCGGCTCGATCTGGCTGAGCTCGGTCGACCTCGACGGGCCGTTCACCAAGGTGTCCAGCGTGCCGCCGCAGGACGTGCTGTCCGCCGTCGGATCGACGCCGCCGCCGCCCCCGGGCGCGCAGGCGCCGGCCGCGCCGGCGAATGCCTCGTCGCGCGCCATCCCGGACGTCGTCGTCGCCACGGTGCCGACGCTCCTCATCTGCACCAACGGCGCGCCGCAGATGGGCCCGGCCTGCGACGGCGTCGAGCGCGCCACCAACTCCTCGGTGCCGCTCCTGCGCAGCGGCGGCCAGTGGTGGACCCTCGGCTCCGGCCGCTGGTACTCGACCGCGGACCTGAACAACGGCCCGTGGTCGTACGTCGCCCCGTCCGCCGTGCCGGCCTCGTTCGCCAACCTGCCCGCGGAAGGCCAGCTCGCCTCGGCCCGCGCCAGCGTGCCCGGCACC